>JBGCFK010000253.1:0-15855 GCA_045106875.1 Paracoccaceae bacterium
ATACCGATAGCAAAGCGGCCGCACATATTTATGACCCTTGGTTCAGCGAACATTAAACGAATGCCCGCCATGGTTGTGCTCGACATCGAATCTGGTCGGGGGCATCGACATGATACTGGGCGTTTGCGCGCGCGTGATAAAGCTATGTCTGGGGTTGACGCCAGTCTTGCTTGCATTGGCAGGTTGTGCGGATCTTGACCGGACACCGAATTACGCCAATATCGCACAGAACCTTCAAGCGAAGGGACATCTCAGAACCGATACCGCACCTGCGGACGCCCGTGTTACACTCCCCCGGTTGTCCCGCACCTTCGAGGATGTCGTCTTCCAGTACGAGTTTCACTTTAAAGACGGCAAAATGGTGAACGAGCGGATCGCCAAGCCCTTGAAACGCTGGCGTGGCAACATTCGGTACAAGTTCACAGGTGATGCGGTTACCGCTCAGGATCGCTCGGACGTGCGAGATCTGACAACGGAAATATCGGCGCTGACCGGCCTGACCTTTCAGCAGGTCGACGGTCGCCACGATATGCTGATTTCCATAGCCACACGGAAGGGGCGGCGCGATGTCAGCAAGGCCCTCGGTGCTGCCCGCATGCCGACCTATCGCAAGCGCTATGACCTTTGGCGGCGCACCCCATCATGGGTCTGCGGCGCGACGCTGTCGGCGGACCACATGGATGCCGGCAGACTGATTTTCGCGCATGTGTTCATGGGGGCAGAAGTGACAGGTCTGCTCCGCAAAGCCTGCTTGCATGAGGAAATCGTTCAGGCATTGGGCTTGACCAATGACAGTGATGCGGCGCGACCATCAATCTTCAACGACGATCAGGAGTTCGCGCTTATGACAGAGCATGATGCTATGCTTCTTCGCGCCCTCTACGATCCAAGACTACGTCCGGGGATGTCAGCAGACGAAGCAATGCCAACGGTTCGGCAGGTATTGTCCCGCGTGATGTCGGAGCAAATGCGCGCGGCGATTGATACACCTGCGGGCGGTCCAAGCCCCGGCTGAAAATCAATCCAAGCCTGCCGGTGTCGTTGTCTGACAACAGCGTAAAAGCTTCCACAAAATATATCTCCCAATCAGCCTGTTAGCGGGTTCACGGGACACAGGTTTTGCACCTACTCTACCCCCATGAGACCTTTAGGCGGCCTTTTCTGCATCCTAGCTGTGTGCGCACTTGCCAGTTGCGCGACGCAGGTGCCCCGGACGGCCGGAACAGGGTCGCATGCCTCGGCTTCACAACCGCACGCAGCGGGTCGCATGAAAGTGGACAGGCTCGCACAGGACGTCGCGATTACCCCCGAACTGCTCGCCACCAACTTCACGAAAACTGCGTTCGGAGAGGAATTTGTCTTCGTCGACGGGCAGATCACACCAGCCGATCCGACGCAACCGGGAAGCCTGCGCAAATGGACAGGCCCCATCCGGTATTCGGTAATGGACAGTGCGAACGATGATGACCGCGCGCATATCGCTGCTCTGGCGGATCGATTGCTGCTGCGCACCGGGCTCAGCATCCTTCCCGCAGAGGATGGGCAGCCAAACATGTTCGTTCGAATTCTATCCAAAAGCGACCGCGCCAGAATCAGACAAGCGTACCTTGCGGCATCTGAACGAAGCCCACTGGCCGAGCTCTTCCTGGCATGGTCGGCCACCCGCGACTGGGAGTGCGCGGCCGAGATCTATCTGTCAGATGCAAGCGATGCCAGTCAGTCCCAGATAATCCTGGCCATGATCTATATCCGCGACGAGGTAAAAGGCCTGCCACGCCAGGCTTGCATCGAAGAGGAGATCAGCCAGTCACTTGGTCTGGTCCGGGACGATCCCACAGTGCGCCCATCGATTTTCAACGATGACGAGGAGTTTGCGCTGCTGACGCGCCATGACGAGTTGTTGCTCCAGATCCTTTATGACCCTTCCCTGAAAGCCGGCATGACGAAGGCTGCTGCGAAACCCATTGTCCAGCGACTGGCCCACGCCGTGATCGAACCATGAGGTGGGCAAGCGCTTTATTGTTGAGCCTTGCAGCCTGCGCGCCCGACCAGAGCGCAGTCTGGCAGGCCTATCAGAGCGATCTCCTGCGCTACGGATATCTGCGTCTGGATCGCGCCCCACGGGACATCCGCTACACCAATCAGGACATCGCGGCTGCATTCCAGCGGATCATGTTCTTCGATGAATATGTTCTCGAAGACGGCTCCTACAAACCGGGCCTGACGGCACGAGAGCTGGAAAAACGTACAGAGCCCGTCACCTACGCACTTGCGGGAGCGAGTGTAACCGACGCAGACAAGCGGCATCTTGAGGAGATCGCCACTCGGCTTCAGAGAGTGACAGGTCTGCAAATAAAGAAAGTCGATCAGGACGCGTCCATCCACCTCTTCATAGCTGGCAGCCAGGAGCGCAAAGTCTTCGCGGAAATCCTTGCCCGTCGCCGCGCCGACAGCCCCCTGATCCGGGAATTGCGCAATGACCTGGGAGGAAATGTCTGTATCGCGGTACCATTTCGCCCGAAAGATGGTGCAGGCGACGCGCACTACCTGATCTTCATCCCTGCCGAAGTGAAAGGCCGGTTGCGCCGCGCATGTATCGAGGAAGAATTCGCCCAAGCCTTCGGTCCTGCTGCGGATTTCGATGGCGCGCGACCATCGATCTTCAATGATGATCAAGAATTTGCTCTCTTTACCGAACATGATGCATGGATGTTCAGGGTGCTTTATGACGCGCGCATGCAGCCTGGGATGGTAGAAGCGCAGGCAATGCCCATCGTTCGCCGCATCCTCGCCGAAATTCGCCCTGAACAGTAGGTATCTCGCTGCAAAGACGCCATCTGAAGGGTGCACGCCCCTTAGGAATGCGCTAGGGTGCCCCAACGGTGTGGGCGCCGCGAAGAGTTGGGATACGGAGACCGATATGATCTGGGACATGCTCAAGGGCGAACTGATCGATGTCATCGACTGGACAGATGACACGCGCGATACGATGGTCTGGCGCTTCCAACGCCGGGACAATGCCATCAAGTATGGCGCAAAGATGACAGTGCGCGAAGGCCAGGCTGCAGTGTTTGTGCATGAAGGCCAGTTGGCAGATGTGTTCCAGCCCGGGCTTTACCAGCTCGAGACGAACAACATGCCGATCATGACCACCCTGCAGCACTGGGATCATGGGTTCTCGTCGCCCTTCAAATCCGAGATCTACTTTGTTTCGACCCGCAGGTTTCAGGACCTGAAATGGGGTACCAAGAACCCGATCATGATGCGTGACCCCGAGTTCGGTCCGGTCCGCATGCGCGCCTTTGGAACCTACACTATCCGCGTTGCTGATCCGGGCCTGTTTCTGCAGGAGATCGTCGGCACCGATGGCGAGTTCACGGTCGACGAAGTCCAGTATCAGATGCGCAATGTTGTGGTAAGTCGGTTCTCGAACGCGTTGGCCTCTTCAGGCATTCCCGTTCTGGATCTGGCGGCGAACACCGATCAGATGGCCGACTACCTGAAGAACCGCATCGCACCAGAGATCGCGCAGTTTGGGATCGAGATTCCAACACTTTTCGTCGAGAACGTCTCCCTGCCCGAAGCAGTCGAGCAGGCCATGGACAAGCGGACCTCGATGGGCGTTATCGGTGATCTTGGCAAATACGCTCAGTTCCAGGCGGCCGAAAGCATGCGCGCTGCGGCCGAGAACCCCTCGGGCGGAGGCGGTATGGGTGCAGGTCTTGGCATGGGAATGGGCATGGCGATGGCCAACAACATGGGCGGCGGGTTCGCATCACCGTGGGGTCAGGCCCCGCAGCACGCCCAGCCAGCTGCAGCAGCGCCCGCGCCACCACCTCCTCCAGCGGCTGAGACTGTGTATCATGTGGCAGAGAACGGGCAAACGGCGGGACCCTACAGCCTCGCAGATCTCGGGCGCATGAAGCAGGAAGGCAATTTCGATCGCGAGACACTGGTCTGGGCGCCCGGCTTTGATGGCTGGACTGCGGCAGGTCAGGTCGATGCTCTTGCCCGACTGTTCACCATTGCACCGCCGCCGCCACCACCACCCGTGGTCTGATGTCGCCCTCGGGGCATGCAATATCCCAAGAGGCCGATAACCTGACATGCTCGGCCTGCAGCAGCGGGATGGCCTTTGATCCGGCCAGCCAGTTCGTGAACTGCGTTTCCTGCGGACTGGGCAGGCCTCCCGGAATTGGGGATGGCAAAACAAATGCAATCTCCAAACGCTGCCGCAAGTGTGGAGCACGCGCACTGGGAACCGCCCAGGTACTGGCCGGTCCTTGCATCTTTTGCGGTGCGTCGATGGTCCGTGGTCGGGGCGGCGATCTGAGTTGGCCGAACGCCGTCATCCCCTTTCAGTTGGCCCAAGCTGAAGCCGAAACGCGCCTGAACAGATGGCTGGCCGAAATGCCAAGCCCTCCTCACCGCATCTCGGAATATGGCGAGGCGGACAGGCCGCTGACGTCTGCCTATCTGCCCTTCTACCGCTTCACGCACCGCTCTGCCGAGATCGAGGACGTCACCGCGCGTTCGGCTTGCCCGCAGCTTGGAAAGTTCATCGGCAGGGGCGACGCGCTTGAAATGGTGTGGCGCAAACTACCATTCCGCCCGTTTCATGCAGACTTCGTTGCTGGGCACGTTGTCACGCTGCCGCAAATTTCCATGAATGATGCAATTCGGGACGAGGTCGACCGGCCTACGGCACCAACAGATATTGTGTCGTCCAAATCTGTCTCAAGGTCCAAGCCCGGGCAGTGGGAATTGCAAGGCTGCCTACGTGTTCTGGCCCCTGTCTGGCTTGGCAGCTATCGCTGGGACAATCGGCGCTATGCTGTCGCAATCGACGGCGTAACCGGAGAAGTTCTTGGCGCGCGCCCCGAAGACGGGCTCGGAGATGTGCGCGGCATCAGCACGTTCGTCGAGTGGACCATGTACGGGACCTACGCCCTGGCCATGGGCACGATTGCAGCTTTCACCATTGCATGGTTGCTTGGATGGATTTGAGGAGGGTGACGTGAGCGCAGCAACCAACGATCTGCCATGCGCTGAATGCGGCGCTCCGCTGTCGTTCAAACCCGGTGCGGGTAAACTGGCATGCCCGTTCTGTGGCACAGAAAACGAGATCGAAGGCGCAAATCAGCAGATCTCGCCCTGGGGCGCACGCACAGGCAGTGGCCCCGAGATCCGCGAGCTTGATTATCACGCCGCATTACGCGACGCGTTGGACGACGCCGATATCGAAGAGACAGCAACCGTCCGGTGTCCGGGTTGCGCGGCAGAGGTCAGCCTCGACGCCAACACGCTGGCCGATCAGTGCCCGTTCTGTGCAACGCCCATGGCCCGCGGCGAGAGCCATTCGCACCGCCATCCAAAACCGCAGGGCGTGCTGCCATTTGCCTTCGAGGAGCGCGATGCGCGCGGGCATATGGCGAAATGGCTGGGCTCGCTCTGGTTCGCACCAAATTCACTGAAGAAATATGCCGAGGCCGGGCGTCCGCTCGCCGGCATCTACCTGCCCCACTACACCTATGACGCCATCGGAGACGCCGAGTATCGCGGACAGCGGGGCGACGCTTATTACGTAACCCGCACACGCACCGTGATGGTTGACGGAAAACCCACTCGGCAGACCTATCAGGAGCGCAAGATCCGGTGGTCCAACGTCTCGGGACGCGTGCGTCACATGTTCGACGATGTGCTCGTGCAGGCCTCCGAGACCATGGGCGCGACCAAGGGCGGTGCGGAATATGCGGGGACTTCATGGGATCTGGCCGCATTGGAGCCCTATCGGACCGAGTATCTGGCAGGATTTCGGGCCGAAGCTCCCGCAGTCAGCCTTGAAGATGGGTATGCGCGCGCAAACCAGATCATGGATCAAATGCTGATCCGGGATATCAAGTTCGATATCGGCGGGGACGCGCAGCGGATCTCGCAGATGGATGCGCGATATTCAAGCATCACGTTCAAGCACGTGCTCCTGCCCGTCTGGCTCGCGTCATATCGCTGGAAGAACAAACCCTTCCGGGTGGTGGTGAACGGGCGCACAGGACAGGTTCAGGGAGAACGTCCATACTCGGTCTGGAAGATCGCACTGGCGGTTGTCTGCGGCCTGATCGTGGCCGGAGCCATCGGCTATCTGGTCGCGACCAACCAGTAGACCGGAGTTATCCCCAGAAAGCATGCACCGTCCCCGTCAGGTTTAATCTTTTGTTGTGAGTCGCAAACGACCTTCGGGCCCGGAGGTGTCCATGCAATCGTCCTTCCTTGTCCACAGCCATATTCCCAAGACTGGTGGCAGCGCGCTGAACCAGCGATTCCTGTTTCCGCGGCTTGGCGAGGATCGCGTGCAGATGCTGTATCGCTATGTGTTTGAGGCGGCGCATCGCTTGCCAATGCGCCATATCACTCCGTCAATGCGTTGCTATGGCGCGACGGGCCATGTGCCCTATGGCTATTTTGAACGTGTTTATCCGGCTGCGATTTATGTTTCGGTGTTCCGCGAGCCGGTCGATCGGATGCTCAGTTTTCTCAACTTTGCGCTCGCAACGCCAGGGCACAAACTCCACGAGCGTATTGGCTTGGCGATGGCGGGCCGCGCAGCAGAAGACCCGGACGCTTTTGCGATGGCGGTCTTGCAGGAACCCCGGCTCGCAGTGGTCCACTCGAACGTCCAGACCCGACTTGCTTGCGGCTGCGCGCGTCTGGCCGACACGCGGATCGACGCGCTGCATCTGGAAATTGCCGAGAGCAATCTGAAGCAAAATAACTATCTGTTCGGCGACCAGACAGATCTTTCGTCATTTGTGGAGGACATGAAAGCTCGTTTCCCACTGCACGGGCGGTCAGACTCTATTTGCGAAGTTGACGCAAAAACAGAAAAGCGCCTGCCCAAATTGCTGACTTCCGATATGTTAAGGCCGCGCACGCTTGCAGCGCTGGAAAACGCCAATCATTTTGACCTTGGGCTTTATGATCGGATCACCAAACGTACGGCCAACCTCGCCGCGGCGTAGTGCCCTAAAAAGAGAAAGCCGTCCCCAAGGTGCGGGAACGGCTTTGCAGTTCTTCAGTTATAGGCATCGCCCAGATTCAAGTCAGCTGGCGAGATCGCGCAGCTTCTCCATGTTCCGCATCGACACGAGATGGTAGTAGATCAATTCGAGCACATCGCGCTTGAAGAAATCGGCGACCTTGTCGGTGTCCAGTTCCTTCAGCCGCTCGCGCGAGACCACATGGAAACCGGTGACGGCGCGCGTCTCGCCGTTCGGCATCTTGATCCCGGCCTGCATCGGATCCAACAAACCGGCTTCGTCCAGCAGCTTGCAGAACTCGGAGGTCCGACGCGCTTCAATCTCGTAGTTCTTGGTGAACTCAAGCGCCTTGTTCAGCGTCTCGGAGGGTTGGTCATCATCGCCATACAGCTTGTCGCCCTTCTTGCCCTTCGGATCACAGCCCTTGTAAGCCTCGTCGAGGCAAAGCGTAAACGTCTGACCATCCTCGCCCGCAGCGAAGACAAAGGGGTAGCGGCGGATGAAAGCCGGCACATATGCGCCCTTCCATTTGCCCTTGCCGTCAATCAGCAGCGACTTGCCCTGCTCGATCCCCAGGACAACGACCGGCGCATAGCCATTGTCGCCCTTGCCAAACACAATCGGCAGTTCTGTGGCGGCCGAGGCAAACTCGGCGCACATCAGCGGTGCCGCGTTGGAGCCTGATGCGAATGAATAATCCGAGCCCTGGGTCAGCGACCAGGCCTTGTGCCGCTCAACCGAAACGGGCGCGACTTTCTCGTAGAACATCAATTGCTTTGTCATCACGGTTCTCCAAACAGTACCAAAAGCGGATTTGGGCGTGTTGACCACGGGAGAGGGGTGGATTGCAACCCTGCCCATGTTCCAGATTGGGATAAATTTGTGCCAGTTTCAACGGGTCTGGCCCATTGCGAGAGTCATTGCGCGCCGGGCATACCGGCCATAGGCTCCGTCCACAGAGCATGCGGAGTGAAACGCCAATGTACGATACAGTTCTTCTAGACGCCGCCGACAATGTGGTCTCGGCCATTCGCCCCCTTCAGGCAGGTCATTCTGTCGAGGATACGGCCACAACAGGTTTGATCCCGCGTGGGCACAAGATCGCTGTAGCGGCCATTCCGACAGGGGCCGTGATCCGCAAATACAACCAGATCATAGGCTTTGCTGCCGAGGACATCGCCCCGGGCGATCACGTCCATACGCACAATGTGGAATTCCGGGGCACCGAACACGCCTACGAATTTGGCACAGACCTGCGGCCCGTCACCCCGGCCACCGGCGACACGTTCATGGGCTTTCGCCGGGCAAACGGAAAGATCGGCACGCGCAACTTCATCGCCGTGATCACCTCGGTGAATTGCTCCGCCACGGCCGCCCGCCAGATCGCATCGGCCTTCACGCCCGATGTGATGTCCAACTATCCCAACGTGGACGGAGTAGCAGCTTTCGTGCACGGTACCGGTTGCGGGATGGCAGGCGACGGCGAGGGCTTCGAAGCCCTGCAGCGCGTCATGTGGGGATACGCCCGTCATCCAAATTGTGCAGGCGTGCTCATGGTCGGCCTTGGCTGCGAGATGAACCAGATCGATTGGCTGCTGGAGGCGCACGGGATCGAGAATGGCCCTCTGTTCCACGCCATGAACATCCAGAACGTGGCGGGCCTGCGCCGCACAGTCGAAGTCGGCATCGACAAGATCCACGCGATGTTACCACTTGCCAACGCAATTGAACGCACGCCCTGCCCTGTCTCCGAACTGAAAGTTGCGCTGCAATGTGGCGGTTCGGACGCGTGGTCGGGGATTACGGCGAATCCGGCCCTTGGATACGCCTGCGATCTGCTTGCAGCACAGGGCGGCGCCGGGGTTTTGGCCGAGACACCCGAGATCTACGGTGCCGAACATCTTTTGACCCGCCGGGCTGTGGACGTTGCGACAGGAGAGAGGTTGGTTGGCCTGATCAAATGGTGGGAGGATTACACCCTGCGCAACAAGGGGTCGATGGATAACAACCCCTCGCCCGGCAACAAGGCGGGTGGGCTGACCACGATTCTCGAGAAGTCGCTGGGCGCTGCGGCCAAGGGTGGAACTTCCCCCCTGACAGGCGTCTACAAATATGCCGAGACCATCACGAAACCCGGCTTCGGGTTCATGGACACGCCCGGCTATGATCCCGCAAGTGTGACGGGCCAGATCGCAGGCGGCTGCAATGTCGTTGTGTTCACGACCGGGCGCGGATCTGCGTTTGGCTCCAAACCTGCGCCGACGATCAAGGTCGCGACAAACTCGGAATTGGCATCCAAAATGCCAGAGGACATGGATATCAACGCCGGACGCATCCTTGATGGTGATGCCACGGTCGAGGAGGTTGGCCGCGAAATCTATGACAAGATCATATCGGTTGCTTCGGGCGATCAAAGCTTTTCGGAAGCACAAGGGCTCGGTGATTATGAGTTCGTGCCCTGGCAGATCGGCGCAGTAATGTAGCGCGACGCACAATCACGCTGCGTTCAATGACCAGTCATATTGGTACGAGTCGATGCCCGTCGCGCTCTCCAGCCCCTTTGCGCCGTGCTGGCGAAGATGGGCAATCACGCCCGCCTCCGTTCCGCCGAAATCCTCTTGGAACCAATCGTAAATCTTCGAGGCCGTCACGCGCCCGGCTTCGATAGAGCATCCACGGGAATGCCCGACATAAGCGCGCGCGCCTGTGTCCAGCATAGTCTCGAGCCGGGCCCCGGTGAATGCCTGCACCGCAAGGTTTGGGCAGCCAATGGACGCGCAGTTCACCGCGTAGTGGATCCGCGGATCTTTCCAGATCGGGCGCAGGATACGGTGTTCGATGTCGTCCAGACTGACGGGCACGCCCTCGACCTCTGCCAGCTTCGCGCCCCACGGCCCGTTCGCGAAGATGCCGGGCGAAATATCGATATCCCGGATGCTCTCGACAGGATAGTGATCCAAGACAACCTGTAGCGTCACTGCGTTGTAGAGGTTGATCCAGTACGCCATTTGTTCAGGCCGGTCCAAACCGGAAACGTTCGTTGTCCGGAGCGCTGCAAGATAGCCATCCAGTTTCGATCGCGATCCACCAAACCCGCGGTAGCCAACTCGTGCGATCCCATCCTTGCCCACAAGGACATGCTTTTGCAGAAGCGCATCCCATGCGCTGTGATCCACGTGATCCGTGGAACCCGCAACATGCCCCATCCAGCGCCGCCATAGCTCCGCTGAGGGCGCAGCTTGGGCAGACCCCATAGAAACTGCTGCAGCGGTCGCAATCAGGAATGTTCGTCGATGCATCGGATCCTCCCGGCAAGTCCTGCCAATAGATGTGTCGCCGCGCCCAAAATGCCACTCGCGCCTTGATACGAATCCGTGAGGTCACCTGAACACCGCCCGCTTTGCAGGCGTATACCGTACTTGCTGATTTTCAGCGGTGAGGACTGACAAATGCTCGGCAAATCCCCCTTGCAGGCCCGAGAATAATCTGCCATATCCGCCCAACCCAATCGGATGCGGGCGTAGCTCAGGGGTAGAGCATAACCTTGCCAAGGTTAGGGTCGTGAGTTCGAATCTCATCGCCCGCTCCATTGGGACTTCCATCAGAACTACTATACCTTCAAGTCGGTCAGCCTGCTGGCGCTTGTCTCGCGTTGCCATCCCACGTTCGAGAGATTCGGCGATGGGGCATTCTTCAGGAACTGAAAGCGACGTTTGATAGCCTCTTAAATCGCGCTCGACGAATCTTGAGCTTGTTCCTCGTTACTTAAAATCTGGGCACTCGCCTTAGATTGCCCCATTCCGATACATGCCGTTTCAATATTGATCAGATATACCGGCAAAGAAGCAAAAATTAAAGTGAATCCGGTATTTACCTGGTTCTTTGAAAAACTCGAAAGAAGTTTAGTGGAAATTCTTGGCAACAGCGCGGCGATTTGGTCGCAAACTTGTCAGGAGTTTCTCGAATGTGTTTCTTGTGCCAATCCGATCCGGTCTCTGCCGTCGATGGAACGCACGCTGCGCTTGAAGGCTACCTGGCAAAATCCAGTTCAGGCGATGTGCCGATCGAGACGATCAGCATTTCCGGACCGGTGGATGCAATCGGCCTCAACGCCACGACATCAGGAACTTTGGCAGATGCCTCCGGCGCATTCTTCAAGCTGGATGTCTCGGCTGGCGAAACCGTCACGCTGGACCTTGCTGGCGTCGACCTCGACACTGTGTTGTCGCTCTACGATGCCGACGGGAACTTGCTGGCTCATAACGATGATGTGGTGCTGGGAAGCGAGACAGATTCGCGACTGACATTCACGGCCACGGAAGCAGGCGCGGTATATGTCAAAGTCTCTGGTTTCGATGGCGATGCACAGGGTGGCTTCACCCTCCAGACAACGACAAGCTCGAGCAACAGCGGCTCGAATGTCGGTACGCTGGACGAGATGGCAGATTTCCTCGTCTCCGGATACTGGAGCACACCACACAAATGGAACCTGGGAAGCGAGGGCTACCAAGCCAAAAACGGTGTCCTGACATTCAACATCTCAGGCAATGGTGAAGACGCCGACGGCCTGACCGCAGACCGTCAGGATATGGTTCGCGAAGCCTTCAAGATGTACGAAGCGATGCTCGGCATTGATTTTGTCGAGACCTCCGATGCCAGTGCGGACTTCCGGTTCAGCGACGACCAAAGTGGCGCCTATGCCGGATCGTCTTACGGGATCATTGGTGATCAGGGGTATCACGTCTACTCTATCGTCAACATCGCGGCCGGATGGTACGGGTCCTCCAGCGACATGGACGGCTACACCTTCCAGACCGCACTGCATGAAATCGGCCATGCGTTGGGCCTGGGTCACCAGGGCAACTATAATGGTTCGGCCAACTACTCCGACGACGCGACCTTCGCCAATGACAGCTGGCAGGGCTCGATGATGTCCTATTTCAGCCAAAGTGCGAACTCGTCCATAGATGCAAGTTACGCATTCCTCCTCAGCCCGATGGCTGTGGATTGGATCGCAATGGATGCGATGTATGGCGAGTACGGGTTCTCGACGGCCAATGCCTTCACCGGCGATACGGTCTGGGGCTTCAACACGACCATCACCTCCGACATCAGCGCTGCCTGGGCGGATCTGGCCGATTATGCCGATCACACAGGGTTCACCATTGTAGATGGCGGCGGCACGGACACTGTGGATTTCTCGGGCTATTCCCAGAACCAAAGGATCGACCTGACCGTCACGGAGGGCTCTTTCACTGAGGCAACCACATCAGATATTGGAGCCGAGCGCGGCAACATGACCCTGGCGGTCGGCACTGTGATCGAGAACGCCGTGGCAGGGTCCGGCAATGATGAGATTATCGGCAACGCCGAAGCAAACATCCTCTACGGCGGCGCAGGCAACGACAGTCTGACCGGCGGAGAAGGCAACGACGACCTGCACGGCGGAACGGGCTCGGACATCGCGATCTTCCTTGAGAACTTTGCAGAGTACACATTCACTGCGTTCACCGGCTTCTTCGAAGTGATCGGAGAAGGCGCTGACCGGGTGTTTGACGACATCGAAGAACTTGTATTCGCAGATCAACGCGTCGGCTATTCCGAGTTGAGCGATACCGATGAGGGCCCTGCCCCACTCGTCGCACCGGAGCCTGTCGTGATCGAGGACCCGGACGCTTTGGATGATCTCTTTTCCGTCGCAGAGGGCGCGGCGCTTTCCGGCAGTCTTCTGGCCGACAACGGGACTGGCGTCGACACCGGCGAAGGTGTTGCCATCACAGCCGTAAACGGTGGCGCGCTGGGCCCCGTGACGCTTGCCTCCGGAGCACGGGTCACCGTGGCGGAAGACGGCGCCTTCGCATACGATCAAGCGGGGGTGTTCGATGCGCTTTACGAAGGCGAAACCGCGACAGAAAGCTTCACGTACACCGTGACGGACAGCTTCGGAACCACAGACACTGCGACTGTCACAATCACGATTGCAGGGGAAGGCGTGTCGCTGACCCAGACAGGTACCAACGGAAACGACCACTTGTTGGGCACTTTGGAAGGCGACACTTTGCTGGGTCTCGAAGGTCGCGATCTGTTGGACGGTGCAGCTGCTGATGATGTCGTTGCAGGCGGCATGGGCCGCGATGTACTCTACGGCGGAGAAGGTGCGGACATGCTTGACGGCGGCGACGGCAATGACCGCCTTTGGGGTGGGCTTGACGCCGACGACCTTGATGGGGGCGCTGGACATGACCGTCTCTATGGCGGCGAAGGCGACGATGTTTTGCGCGGTCAGGACGGAAAGGATCTGATACTCGCGGAACAAGGCGATGACGCGCTTTACGGTGGCAATGGCAAGGACCGGTTGGCGGGTGGCGATGGCGCAGACATGCTGGACGGCGGCGCAAACAATGACCGGTTGATCGGTGGCGACGGCGATGACGAAGTGTTTGGTGGCGACGGCAACGACGCGCTCGAAGGCTCGGCCGGGGACGACGCCCTGCACGGAGGCGAAGGCAATGACCGTATAGCAGGTGGCCAGGGCGACGACGAACTCTATGGCGGCGATGGCAACGACCGCGCGAACGGCGGCGACGGCAATGATCAGATGTACGGCGGCAACGGTCTGGACCGACTGATCGGCGCTGATGGCGATGACGACCTGTTCGGCGGAGCGGAGCTTGACATTCTGATCGGCGGCGATGGCAACGACACGCTGGATGGTGGCGACGGCGACGACCGGTTGATTGCCGGGAGTGGAACAGATGCGCTTTCTGGTGGCGCAGGCGACGACTTGATGAACGGCGGTATTGGCAATGATATGTTGCAGGGCGGCGCGGGCAATGACCGGCTCATCGGCAGCCACGGCGATGACACTCTGCTTGGCGGTGAGGGCGACGATCTGATTCTGGGCGGCACTGGCGATGATCTGATGCTGGGGGGCGCTGGCGCAGACCAGTTCCGCGGTGGCTCGGGCTTTGACACTGTCTCCTATGCGCTCGAGCAAGGTAGCGTCACAGTATTGATGGGTCAGCTTGGTGCCAATGATGGCGCCGCTGAGGGCGATAAACTGCGCGGGATCGAACATCTGGCCGGCAGCGCCTTTGATGACACCCTAGGCGGTGACAAGCGTGGCAACATGCTGACAGGCGGCGCAGGAGAGGACCGGTTTGTCTTCGACAACGCGCGCTTCGGTCATGACCGGATCACCGATTTCGAGAACGGGTCCGAGCTTCTGGATTTCACGGCCACCGGGATCAACTTCGAAGACTTCTCGCTGCGACAGGATGGGGACGATGCCGTCCTGTTCCTCGAGTTCGACAGCCGGTCTTCGCTGGTATTGGAAGGCGTCAATGTCGATCAGATCGACGCAGACGACTTCCTCTGACGGAGAGAGGGCGCGGGTCCCCCGCTCGCGTCCTCGATCCAAGTCCGCCAACGCATGGTTGCCCATGCAATGCCAAACGTTCGGCTGTGACCCTAAAGATCGGTGAACTGCCCGACCTCGACCTTCTTCACCGCGCGCGAGATCAAACCGATCTCTCCCAGAGCTGCACGAAACGTCACCATATGCGCCGTCTGTGCATGCGCCGCCAGATGCGCATCCGTTTCCCACTCCTCATAGACGCGGAATGTTGTGGGCGATGCGCTTGACTGCCAGAACTGGTATTCCACACAGCCATCCTCTTTGACGGTGTCTGCAACCATTGCGGCCATGGCACGCTTTGCGTCATCTACTCCGCCTTCGGGCAGCTCGAATGTTCCTGTCACGATGATCATGAAGTCCTCCCTTTTCATCCAACCTGCCTCGGACCGAGGAAACGCGCAAGAAGTGTAACGCCTGCTACAGACTGCGCTCGGCGAATCTCGTTATCCATCGGACATCAGGACAGGAGAGATGTTCATGGCTAGCTCTGATTGGATCAATATCACAGCGGACGAAATGCTTGGTGGCCATACGCAAGCGCAGGTCGACTGCGCCGTGCGCACTGACCGGCGTCTGCACGGCACATATCGAAGCTGGCTCTACCGGACGCAGGCCTGGAGCATTTCCTTCGAAGAATGGAAACACCGACGCATCGAGCTTGTCGAAACGCTGTTTGCCTGACCCGCGTGCAGATTGCACATCGAGCAAAGGCCATCAGATTTCAGCGAACCACAAAGACGGAGCACTTTGCATGTGAAGCAACGTAGCCTGCGTTGGACGCAAAGAAGTGCTCCAAGACGCCCGGCACATGCGACGCCATGACAATCACCTCTGCCCCCATGTCATCGGCAGTGGCAATCAGACGGTCACCAAGTTCCGCGGTCGTATCCACGGAATGAACAGTTATTGTATCGACCTTCAACCTGTGCGTATCGGAGAGTTCAGCGCCAAAATCCTCAAGTGCTTTCGCATAACCACCCTCGGACTTGGCCACTTCACTGGGCCCGGCTTCTGTCACACTGACAAGTGTGAGCGAAGCGTTTTGTAGATTTGCGATCTCGACAGCCAGCTTGACTGACTTCTCCAGTTCTTTGGCGTGCGCTAGATCCACCGGAACCATAATTGGGGCAACCATCGTGTTTCTCCTCTGTCGTTGCAGACCCGGTAACCATACTGCCTCGCACACAGCGCGCCTTGATCTGGCGCAAGCTTGAACGCCCTGCCCAGGCACTTCCCAGGCAAAGGAGCACTTCCCAAGCAAAGGGCCCTCGCGACAACCGGGCAATACAACCCTTCATTGCAGATCGGGTGCCGCATTGATCTTTCGCCGCCCGCTCGCTAAAGCCCGCCTCAACGGGGGGTGCCCCAGTTTTCAGCTGCGAAGGAGAGTGAGATGGCGGTCAA
>JBGCFK010000254.1:0-7265 GCA_045106875.1 Paracoccaceae bacterium
GGCAAAGTCGACAGTGTCAAAACCGCTGCCACCCGACATCGAGTCTACACCTACGCCACCGATCAGCGTGTCATCGCCCGGTCCGCCGAATATCGCGTCCGCGCCGGCACCGCCATCCAGGAGGTCGTTACCGCCGTTGCCAGAGATAAGATCGCCGCCACCGCCGCCAAAGATCTGATCAGCGTCTGCCGTGCCGTCCAGAACGTCACTGCCCGAAGTACCAGGTATATCAGCCACAATTCACTCACTATCCTGCCCCAATATAGACACATTAACGGAAGGTTTTGAGCTTGAATAGTCTTGTAGCGGACAGCAATTGCGCTAGCGAGATATAATACACGCTTAGGTTGATATTGCAGCATTTGGATGCTGCGCCAGAGTCAGTAAATGGCAGAAAATCGCGTTAACCGCGTCCTTTCCACGGGATCAGCCATTTTTCTGCCATGCGCATCAAGATGTCGATGCCATAGCCAATGATGCCGATAAGAATGATCCCGACAATTACGATGTCTGTAAGTTGGAACTTGGAAGCCGCAATAATCATCTTACCGGCCCCCTTCTGTGCAGCGACCAGTTCTGCTGCAACGACAGTGCCCCAGCAGACACCCATAGCGACACGCGCGCCAGTAAAGATCTCCGGCAGCGAGTTCGGCAGGATGACCTTGGTCAGGATTTGACGTTTGGAGGCCCCAAGCGAGTAGGCCGCGTGCACCTTCGAGATGTTCACCCCAGACACGCCCGCACGCGCCGCGATGGTCATGATCCATAGTGCTGCCAGAAACAGCAGGCTGATCTTGCCTTTCTCCCAAATGCCGAACCAGATGATAATCAGCGGGATCAGGGCCAGCGGCGGCACCGGACGCATGAACTCGACAATTGGGTCGAACCAGCCGCGGAACCAGCCCGACAGGCCCATCGCAAAGCCCAGCGGAATACCGAACAGGCAACCCAGCGCGAAGCCGATCACAACGCGGATCAGCGACCAGAACTGGCCTTCCCATAGGCCAACATTCTGATAGCCGTTCTCGTGCAGGTCCAGAAACCGCGACCAGACCTGCTCAGGGGGCGGAAGATACAGCGCCTCCATCGTCCAGCCGGGATCCGCTGCAATCGAGAGCGAACCCTTGCGCGTCAGGTAGACCGTCGCATTATCGACGCTGACAGTTTCTTCGGCACCGATCGGTTGGCCGTCAACATGCGTGATCTGATAGCCTTCCTGCTCTCCGCCTTCGTCATTCTTTTTGGCGCGCAGCACGGACGAGCGGCGCACCTGCACGGTAAAGACATCGTTCTTTGCAAAACCATCATTGGCTGCATCGGGAAGCGCGGGATCCTCGGGTTTGTCACCCTTCTTGTGAACATAGATCTGAACCGTGCCGGTATCCGTCTCACCTGCGGCATTCTGGGCCGTGTACTGAAAGCTCGACGTGCCTTCGAAGGGGCCGGGCAGGATGGGCGGCAACAGCTTGGACCCTGTCGCGACACCCCAAAGCAGCAATAGCGCGAAGACTCCGCAGACAGAGGCAATCCGATTGGCACTAACGGCGCTTTCGTCGCCAAAGGTCACGGTCTTCAGCGAGGTGAAATCCCCGCCCTTGCGCCTGCCCGTCGCCAGCGACCAGCCAAAATAGCAGGCCGCGCTGATGCCCACATAGAGCGCGAAGATGGCAGTGATGCCGATCAGCATCCAACCGATATCGATGAAGAGCTTGCCGAGTTCGTCGGCCATGTCGGCCCCAAAAATCGCTTCCATGATCAGTCCTCCGCCCGGCCCATGATTTCTTCTTCCATGTCCCAGATCATCGTCAGGATCTCCTCGCGCTTGGGACCGAAATCGGGATGCTTCTTGACTTCACGCAGGTCGGCGCCGACGCCGATCTCGGCAAAGGGCAGTCTGTATTCCTTGTGCACCCGGCCCGGTCGCGGCGCCATGACCAGCAGCCGCTCGCCCAGAAGCAGCGCTTCCTCGACCGAGTGGGTGATCAGGATGATCGTCTTGCCGGTCTCTTTCCAAAGCTTCAGCACCAAGCCTTGCATCTTCTCGCGGGTCAGCGCGTCAAGCGCACCCAGCGGTTCGTCCATCAGGATCACGTCCGGATCATTCGCGAGACAACGCGCGAGTGCCACACGCTGCTGCATGCCGCCGGACAGTTCGTAGACCATCTTCTCGCCGAAATCCTGCAGACCAACGGTCGAGAGCAGGCTGTCCACCGTGTCATCGATCTGCTTTTGCGGCGTGCTTTTCATCTTCGGGCCGAATCCAATATTCTTGCGGACACTCATCCATTCGAAGAGCGCGCCCTGCTGGAAGACCATGCCCCGTTCTGGTCCGGGTCCTGCCACCCTTTGAGTGCCCAGCGTGACCTCGCCTGCAGTCGGCGCAAGGAACCCCGCGAGGATGTTCAGCAGCGTCGTCTTTCCGCAGCCTGACGGGCCCAGAACCGACATCAGCTCGCCTTGCTTGATTTCGAGATTGATGTTCTTCAGAGCCTCTACCGACCCGCCGTTCGGCAGGGAGAAGGTCATGGAAATATCGTTTACCAAAAGCCCTGACATAGGCCGCCTCCGGCTGGATCAAAGAGAAAGGGGCGCGAACGGATCGCCGCGCCCCCTGATGTGCAATCGAGCCTCAAGGCCCCGCTGATCAGAGCTTGCCCGCAGCTTCCAGGTAGCTGGAATTCACCAGCGGCGCGTAGTCTTCCAGCGCCTTGATCTGACCAGCTTCTTCCAGTTTGGCAGCAGACTCGGCGAGATAGGTGGCCACAAAGCCACCCATCCAGTCGTCCGTCAGCTGATCTTCCAGCGTTGGGAAGCCAAAGACCGACATGACGGCGTTGCTGTCTTCCAGTTCCATGCCAGCGGCCTTGGCGATCTCGGCACGCATTGGTTCGGGGTCGGAGGCGTACTTGGCATTCATGTCAGCCGTCACTTTGAGGAACTTGGCCAGCAATTCCGCGTTCTCTTCACCGAATTCAGCCGGGATCGAGGTGACGTCAAAGACGCGGCCAACGACAGCTTCCTTTTCAGCACCCGAAAGCAGAACATTGCCGTGCTCTTTCATACGGCGCAGCGCACCGCCCCAACCGCAGACCATATCTAGGTTGCCGTTGGCGAATGCAGCAGCACTGTCAACTGGCGCCATATCGACGATCTTCAATGAGTTCACGTCCACGCCGAAGTGCTTCATCTGCGCCAGGAAGCCCGAGTGCGCTGCAGTGCCAAGCGGCACGCCCACTTCCTTGCCCGCAAGCTCGCTCGCATTTGATGCGTCGATCTCCAGCGAAGAACGCACAACGCAGTTGTCGTTATCCGAATATGTCACGGCGACATCAACAACCTGCAGGTTCTGGCCCGCAGCGGTCGCGACCAGGAAAGGTGTCACACCCTGGCTGAACGAGATATGCACGTCGCCAGACGCCATCGCCGCCGACATGGCAGTACCCGCGTCAAAAGACACCCAGTTGATTTTAACGCCCAGCTCTTTCTCATAAACGCCGGTATTCTGCGCAAACTGGTTTGGCGTTGGCCATTCCAGAAAGTAGGCCACGGTCAACTCGTCCAGCGCCTGCGCGCTTGTGGCCGAAAGGGTCAGCACCGCCGCAGCGGTCGCCATCAGTTTCTTCATCATCTTGCTTATTCTCCCTGTTGTCTTGCGAACCTGTCGTCCCGCGCCGGGGGCGACACTCATAGTTCCAACCGGACAGTTTCCATTTGTCATCATGTTGTCAAACAACCAGTTCGCATGTGCGGCATGATCAGCATCAGGCCAAAGCCTGTCGTCGCCTGCTTTGCATCATGTAGACCAATCCGAGCAGCAGGAGCGCAGGGATATAGAAGATCTCCTTCGGCCAGCGTGACGCCTCGGCCTTGATGGTAGAGACGTGGACGGGCGTATCGCCATAGTAGTCGAACAAGGTCCCGATCTTGTCGAAGAAGGGCGTCTGCGGGAATGGCTCGTCAACCTTGGCAAACCCGTCCTCTACAATGATGTTCAGGCCAGCGCCTTCCAACCGCTTCACTGCTTCGACCCTGTCGCCCAAAGGCACCAGCAAGGTGGTCGACGTCATCTCGCCCGTATCAAAATCAGGCCCTGAGACCACGAATGTCAAGACGCCATTGTCTGTCGCGTTGCCGACAACCTCGTAGACCTTCTGCGGCGGCGACTCGTCATACGGGGCCTGCACCTGATCCAGCCAATAGCCCGGACGAAAAAGCGTGAACGCAATCAGCAGAAGCAAAACGCCTTCCCACCATCTGTTGCGCACAAGCCAGAATCCTTGCGTCGCCGAGGCAAACAGCAGCATCGCGATGACCGCCACCACAAAGACGAACACAGCCTTTGCCGGCCCCACGTCAATCAGTAGAAGCTCGGTGTTGAAGATGAACAGGAACGGCAGCAGCGCTGTCCGAATATCATAGGCAAAGCCCTGAATACCCGTCTTGATCGGATCGCCGTTCGAGATGGCCGCCGCCGCAAAGGCCGCGAGCCCCACCGGGGGCGTATCATCCGCGAGGATCCCGAAATAGAACACAAAGAGGTGCACAGCGATCAGCGGCAGGATCAACCCATCCTGCGCCGCCAAAGTCAGGATCACCGGCGCCATGAGCGAACTGACCACGATATAATTCGCAGTCGTCGGCAGGCCCATGCCCAGAGTAAGGCTCATGATCGCGACCATGAACAGCATCACCATCAGGTATCCGCCGGAGGCATACTCTACCAATTCGCCGATCACCTGATGCGCACCCGTCAGCGAGATCGTGCCGACAATAATGCCAGCAGCCCCTGTCGCGACGCCAATGCCGATCATGTTGCGGGAACCCGAGACCATGCCGTCGATCCACTCGCCCCAACCCCGAGCCAGCGCCGCGCCAAGGCGCCCCTCGCCCCGCATCATTGCCTTCAGCGGATGTTGGGTCAGCGTTACAGCAATCATCGCCAGCGTGGCCCAGAAAGCCGAGAACGCAGGCGATAGTCGCTCGATCACAATGCACCAGATCAGGATCACAATGGGCAGGATGTAATACAATCCCGTCATCGCAGTCTCACCCGCCTTTGGCAGTTCGGTGATCGGTGCGTCCGGATCATCAATCACAAGATCCGGCAGCCGCGAGGCAAACCACAACAGGATCAGATAGCTCACGGTACAAAGCCCGATTACGATCGGAAACGCCTGATCAGGCATAGCGAACTTGATCCAGCCCATGCCGAAATAGACCGCCATACCCAGCACGGCGACACCGATGAAGCCAGTCAGAACACCAATCAGTTTCGAAGCCACCGTCGCTGTGGAGGTGGGTTTCGGCAGCCCTTGCAGGCCCATCTTCAAGGCCTCGAGATGCACGATATAGACCAGCGCGATGTAGCTGACCAAGGCAGGAACCAGCGCGTGTTTGATGATCTCGGTATAGGAAACGCCGGTGAACTCGGCCATCAGGAAGGCTGCGGCACCCATCACGGGCGGCGTTAGCTGCCCATTGGTCGAGGACGCAACCTCGACCGCACCGGCTTTCTCGGCAGAGAACCCGGTGCGCTTCATCAGCGGGATGGTGAAAGTGCCGGTTGTGACCGTGTTCGCGATGGATGACCCGGAATACAGCCCCGACATGGCTGAGGCGACAACCGCCGCCTTGGCTGGCCCGCCACGCAAGTGGCCCATCAACGCAAACGATACCTTGATGAAATAATTGCCTGCGCCCGCTTTCTCTAGGATGGACCCGAAGAGCACAAACAGGAAGATCAGTGAAGCCGAAACTGACAGCGCGACACCAAAGACGCCTTCGCTTTGCATCCAGTAGTGCCACATGGCCTTGCCATAGGACGCGCCCTTCCACTGCATGACTTCCGGCAACCAGCGGGCATCGCCAAAGAACGTGTAGAGCAGAAAACATCCCGCCACGATGACCAACGGCAGACCAAGCGCGCGGTAGACTGTGATCAGCACGACGACCATGCCGATGGTCGAGACAACCAGATCTCCGGTGGTCGGAAGCCCTGCGCGCACGGCAATCTCGTTGCGCAGCACGACAATGTAGAGGCAAGAAATCACGCCCAGCCCCGCGAGCAACCAGTCGTACCAAGGGATGCGGTCGGTTGGCCCGGATTTGAACAGCGGGAACGCCATCGCCGCGAGGAACAGGCCAAAAGCCATGTGGATGCGACGTGCGTCCGAATTGGTGACCACGCCGAACCCGATCTGCTCCTGCACCCAGAAAGGCACTGCGGATGCGATGTATAGCTGGAAGAACGCCCACGCCAGCGCGCCCCAGAAGATCACTCCCGCTTGCCATCCGATCGGATTGCGCCCGCCGGTATCGGTAGCGGTGAACTGAGACAGATCCTCTTCAGAGGCAGCAGGCTTGACGTTGGCTGGCATGATTTTCCCCTGCGAGAGCGCGGCGTCTCACGAGCGATGCGCGCTTGTCTGTGGCAGGGGCGAACTGGCCGCCCCTGCATGAGCTTGACCCGAGAGCGCGCAAGAAACGCGGCACCCGGAAGGCAAATTACAGCCAGCCACGCTCTTTGTAGTACTTGACCGCCCCTTCGTGCAGAGGCGCCGAGAGGCTGTCCCGGATCATTTCCTCTTCCTTGAGGTTCCCGAAGGCCGGGTGCAGTTTCTTGAACTGATCGAAGTTCTCGAACACGGCTTTGACAACCACGTAGACAACCTCGGCAGGCACATCGGCAGAGGACACGAAGGTCGCGCCCACACCGAAGGTCTGGATGTCTGCCTCGTTGTTGTACATGCCCGCAGGGATCGTCGCTTTGCGGTAGAACGAGTTCTCTTCGACCAGCTTGTCGATCTCGGGGCCTGTCACGTCCACAAGGTGGGCATCACAGGTGGCCAGCGATTCCTGCGTCAGCGCGGACGGGTGACCAACCAGCCAGAAATACGCGTCGATCTTGCCATCGCAGACCGCCTGTCCGGTTTCGGCCGACTTCATCTCGGCAGCCAGTTTCAGGTCCGAGCGTTCCCAGCCAAGCGCGCTTTCGATGACATCCCATGTGCCGCGCGTACCGGAACCTGGGTTTCCGATGTTGAGCCGCTTGCCCTTGACGTCCGTCAGTGTCTTCACGCCGGACGCGTCCGAGGCGATGACTGGCACAGGTTCCGGGTGCACCGAGAAGACAGCACGCAGCTTGTCGAATTTGCCCGCATCCTCGAACTTCGAGGTGCCGTTGTAGGCATGGTACTGCCAGGCAGACTGGGCGACGCCGAACTCAAGCCCGCCTGCCTTGATGGTGTTGATGTTGTAGATCGAAC
>JBGCFK010000255.1:0-4124 GCA_045106875.1 Paracoccaceae bacterium
AGATCGGCTGCCCAGGCACTGTTGGACGCGGAGACCTAGAGACCCTTTGCCCGATAGGTATCCGCGACGCGTTCTACGGCCACCATGTATCCTGCAGTGCGAAGGTCCGGTACATCATCGCGCTTGCGCCAGACTTCAGCCATTTGCTGATAGGCGATCCGCATGGTGTCATCGAGCCCTGAACGCACGAGTTCCAGCTCATCGGCACCGCGCAGATATCGCTCGCGGAATTCCTCGGACACTTTGTTGCCGGTCATACGTTCCATTTCGTCGACCAGTAACTGGTGCCGCCCCTCTTCCTGACGGCGTTGCATCCGGCCAAAACGAATATGGCTGAGATTCTTGACCCACTCGAAATAGGACACAGTCACGCCGCCTGCGTTCGCATAGAGATCTGGGATCACAATGCATCCGCTGTCGCGCAGAATGTCGTTGGCGCCCGCGGTGATCGGACCGTTTGCGGCTTCGATAATCAGCGGGGCCTGGATCTTACGGGCATTGCCAAGGTGGATCACGCCTTCCAGTGCTGCCGGGATGAGGATGTCGCATTCCTCTTCCAGCACCTTGGCGCCGTTCTCGTGGTAATCGGCGCCCGGAAAGCCTGCGACCCCGCCGGTGTCGGCCATGTGCTGACGGACAGCCTGCACGTCAAGTCCGTCATGATTGACGATTGCCCCGTCCCGCTCGCCAATTCCGACGACCTTCGAGCCATCTTCGTCCCGCAGGAACAGGCCGGCATGATAGCCCACATTCCCGAGGCCCTGCACCACGACCTTCTTGCCGCCGAGACCGCCTGAAAGCCCGGCCTTGGCCACATCCTCTGGGTTTCTGAAGAACTCCCGCAGCGCGTATTGCACGCCGCGCCCTGTCGCTTCCACGCGGCCCGCGATGCCGCCGGCATTGCGCGGTTTGCCGGTCACACAGGCGTTTCCGTCGATGTCTGTGGTGTGCATGCGTTTGTACTGATCCGCGATCCACGCCATTTCGCGCTCGCCTGTGCCCATGTCGGGCGCGGGTACGTTCTGCGAGGGATTGAGCAGGGCACGCTTGATCAACTCATAAGCAAAGCGACATGTGATCCGCGCCATCTCGTCGGTATCCCACTGGCGAGGATCGATACGCAGCCCACCCTTGGAGCCGCCGAAGGGCACTTCGACCAGTGAACATTTGAACGTCATCAGCGCCGCAAGCGCCTCGACCTCATCCTGGTGAACATTGTCCGCAAACCGGATGCCACCCTTAACTGGCTCCATATGTTCGGAATGCACCGAACGATAGCCGGTGAAGGTCTGGATCTTTCCGCGCAACTTCACGCCGAAGCGGACCGTGTAGGTCGAATTGCAGACTCTGATCTTTTCTTCCAGCCCATCGGGCAGGTCGATCAGTTTGGCCGCGTTCGAGAACATGATGTCCACGCTATCGCGAAAGCTCGGCTCGGTCGGAGATTGAAACACAGTGGCGCTCATTTGATTTGCTCCCCAGCAAAGTTTTGCGCAAGCCTGCGCCTAGCCGGAGAGTAGGTCAACACTGCGACAACCTTAGGTTCGAACTCGTTACAGAACCGTTGCGATCAGCGGGATCTTGGTTTTGCCCGTCTTGTCGGTGTGGCTTCGGCTGGATTTTCGGGCCATGGGTGTTTGGGATATTGTGCGCGCATATCCTTTCGAACGTCCGCATACGACCCCTCCCAGAACCCTGGCAGATCCATGGTTGACTGGACCGGTCGTTGAGCGGGCGACAACAGGTGAATCAGCAAGGGGCGTGGCGGCACGCCGATGGTCGGGTGGTGCGCCGTTCCAAACATCTCCTGTAAACGCACCGAGACCGCTGGGCTGTCCTGCCCATAGTCGACCAGCGTTTCGCTTCCAAGCGGTGTTTGGAACGTGGCGGGTGCGGTCTTATCGAGGCGTTGCTGCGCCTCCCAGTCCAGTTGGCCTCTCAGAATCGTCGCCAGATCCAGTTTTCCGAGATCGCTGATCTGCCCGCAACCTGTCAAATGCGGCGCGAGCCATGCTTCAAGGCTGTCCAGCAATGCCTTGTCCGCCAGATCCGGCAGGGCCTCGTCTCCATTTGCCCGCGCCCATGCAATCCGCTTGCGCAGAGTCTCGGCCTTTTTCGGGAATGTGAGGGTTGTGAGCCCAAGATCGCGGATCCCGTCGATCAGCGCCGCGATGACGGCCTCGTCCGGGGGATCGCGCCAGAGTTGGTCATCCAATACCAGCGCTCCGAACGTCTGGCGATCACGGGCCTCGACCCGGCGATCGCGGGAAGACCACGTGACGGATCGTTGCTGGCGCAACTGGCTTGCGAACATCACGCGCAGATCTCCAGCGGAGATGGGGGCAGCAATCCGGATGCGCGCCTCACGCCCGTCTTCAAGGTCGGTCGCCACGAGATAGGGATGGCCAGAGAGTGGATCGGTCGGATCCATGATCGCGCCCCGTCCATTGGACAACAGGAATCTGGGTGCCTCTCCCTTGCGCCGTTGGGCGATGCGATCGGGGTAGGCGCGGGCGGCCAGCACGCCTGTCAAACTGGTTACCTGCTTCGGTGTTGCGGGTGATCTGGACAACCGTTTGGCTTCTTCGCGGATACGCCGGATCTGTCCACGGTCATGCGAAGCACCGGGGCGGAGCACAGCTTCTGCCCGTGATCTGAGGTCGCAGCCTGTCGCTCCGGTGATGGGCCTGTCAGAGATCAATGCTGCCAGCAATGCAGCAGCGCCTTCATGGTCCGCGGCGCCCTTCAGCATGTGCCCGAGCCTCGGATGCAGGGGCGCGCGTGCCAGCGCATGCCCGTGTTCGGTGATCCTGCCCTCGGCGTCCAGAGCGTCGAGCCGCGTCAGAAGATCTCGTGCAGCTGCAAGCCCTTCTGCGGGTGGTTGGTCCAGAAATCGCAAATCTGCCGGATCTCGTGTGCCCCAGACCGCCAGGTCGAGGGCAAGACTGGTCAGGTCGGTGGACAGAATTTCGGGCGGAGCGCGCGCGGGAAGAGCGCCTTCTTCCCCTTTTGTCCAGAGGCGCAGACAGACGCCCGGCCCCAAACGTCCGGCCCGACCCTGACGCTGGGCTGCCTCGGCCCGGCTGACAGGCTCGGTGACAAGGCGCGAGAGGCCCGTTGCCCTGTCGACCCGTGCACGGCGCGCGAGGCCACCATCTACCACGGCGCGGACGCCTGGCACGGTGAGGGATGTTTCGGCAATTGCGGTGGCCAACACGATGCGGCGAACCTTGGAAGGCTGCAACACTGCCTGCTGCTCTGAAAAAGGCATGGCACCGAAGAGTTGCTGGATGCGTGCTTCGGGCACCGCAGCCTCGAGCAGCTGGGTGGTTGCACGAATCTCGCCAGCCCCCGGAAGGAAAGCGAGAACATCGCCTTCTGTGTCAGCCCACAGGCGGATGACGCCGTCAGCCAGAGCGCGGGCGAAGGCTTGTCGTGGTGGGCCGGTGCGTGGACGAGGACGGTCCAGCCAGAGGGTCTCGACAGGGAAGCTGCGTCCTGCGCTTTCTATCACGCGCGCATCAGGCATAAGATTGCGAAACGCTTCTGTTTCCAGCGTGGCCGACATGGCGACAAGCCGAAGCTCCGGGCGCAGGGCTTCCTGAACCTCGAGGCAAAGTGCCAAGCCCAGATCGGTGTGGATAGATCGCTCGTGCACCTCATCGAACAGAACTGCAGCGATCCCAGGCAAGTCCGGATCGGAACGAAGCATGGCCGTAAGGATACCTTCGGTGATGACTTCGATGCGTGTATCGGACGAAAGCTTGCTGTCGCCGCGGATGCGGTATCCGACGCGGCTGCCGAGGGGCTCGCACAGTGTATCTGCCATGCGGGCGGCTGCGGTTCGCGCAGCGATCCGGCGCGGCTCCAGAAGCAATATGCGCCCGGCTCCAGTCCATTTCGCCTGCAGTAGTGCAAGCGGAAGTCGTGTGGTCTTGCCTGCGCCGGGTGGCGCAGCAAGGACAAGATTGGAGTTCTCATCAAGTGCCCGCGTGATGTCGGGCAATACATCATCGATTGGCAGTCTGGACGTGCTCATTCATTTGGTGATGGCAGACGGGCTGGCCGCCCGCAAGGGCGCAGGCAATGCCTGCGTTTTCCTTCGATGCCCCGCCCACCACCCC
>JBGCFK010000256.1:0-19118 GCA_045106875.1 Paracoccaceae bacterium
CCAACTCTTCGGAAAAGAACATGGAACTCGACCTGTTCATCGACGCACCGTGCCATGGATGTCGCCGTGCAATTTTGGATTGCTCGAGGACGATCCCGGTTTCAATCCCCGGTGAATGGTGAGCGTCCCTCGAAGCGACGCGCCAAATGTCTTATCCAGCATCATGCTCAAACTCTTCCAGTTTCGAGGCCATGCGCTGGTGACAGATCAAGACCGGTTGCCTACTGTGAACCATCAGATCGCAAAATTCTGCCTCAGATGAGAACTTCTCGACCTTCACTCCTGTCGGGAGTTTTTCACGCAAAGCAGCCGTCAAGGGCTCAGCGCCAACAAACGCTGAGAATACTGGTCCGAGCGTGTCCTGCTCATCCAGAAAGGAATTGTGGTTTTCTCGGGCAGTGGTTCGACCCTCACCTCTCGCTACGAGGAAAGGGATGCGATCATCCTAAATGCGCGTCGGCGCCTAGTGTCTTAACCAAACGTTGTTGATTTGGCCCTGATTTTCCCATTCGCCGTAAATACAGGCGGATCGGTTAACTTCCGATTCAACGTTTCACGTGAAACAATCCAGCAACTGGAGAGTTATTGTCCCAGTACCTTGAACGATAAAACAGGTCAGTTGCCGCGACGCTCGCGCCAGCGTGTTACCCGTTCCTCCAAACGTTCTGCAAAAACGGCGCGTTCTGCAGGGCTGAACTCGGCCATAAGCTCGATCAGACGTTCATGCACCAGTGCCTTGGTCTGGAGGTTCGCGCCTCGTCGGCCCTCGAGAACCACGCTTAGCGCATCTGCATCGAAGGGTTCGGTACGCACGGTCGAGACAATCTCGTCCAGCTTGGCACGGCGTTCCTCGCGCAGGCTGCGCAACTGGTCACGGACCTCCCCGAACTGGGCCTTGGTGAAATCGCGCCGGTCCTCGGGGACGAGCCGCAGGATCCAGTCGACCTGCCGGTTGCCGCTTTCGCCGGTACGCTTGTCCTGCATGCTAAAGCCCGCATAGATGCCCACAACTGCCACGTTCAGCATAAGCGAAACGATCAGCGCCAACTTCATCCAGCGAGGGCAGCCGCCTTTGTTGTTCTCGATCCCGGTCTCAGTCATTTGCCCCAAATCCCCATGTCTTCTGCCATGTGCCCCACTCAGATGAAATCTTCCGGAAGGATCCCCAGTGGGTCTGCCTCGGCGATCTCGACGGTGTCACCCATCATGGGCATCTGGTCTTCCGAGATCTCCATCCCGATCGCGACACCCATGGTCATGCATAGTGTCAGCGCCGCAACGGCCCCGCCGGTCCAGCCGAACAGGATGTCTGCCAGCGTGCGTGGCCGCGCGTCCATCATGTCCATCGTCTGGTCCGTTCGTGCCGGCGCAACCGATGCTGCGTCTGACAGGACCCGAGCCATCAGATCGGCGCTGGGGCGGGGCGTCTTTGCCTCGACCTCACGGGCCAGATCTGCCAAAGCCTGATCCACCAATTTCTCCATTTTTCCCGTTGCCTCAGCCATAGCCCAGTGCCTCTTTCTGATCTTCCATCAGGACTGCGAGTTGTCGCCGTGCCCGTGCCAACAGACTTTCAACGGCCTCAACCGAACATTCCATCGCGTCCCCGATCTCCGGGTTTGAATATCCCTCGAAATGCCTGAGTATCAGCGCCTGGCGCTGGCGTTCCGGCAACTGGCCAATGGCAGCAGAGACCGCCTTGGCCGTATCACTCTCCGCCATCCGATCAAGTACCGACGGGTCCGGATCGACGGGCTCCGGTGCATCCTCGACCGGGACTTGTGGGCGGCGTTTGCGGATCCGGTCGATGCACAGATTGTGCACCACCCGGTAAAGCCAGGTCGACACCCGTGCTTCGCCGGCACGCCAGTCGTTGGCCTGCTTCCAGAGCCGCATCATCGCGTCCTGGGCCACGTCCTCGGCTTCCGCCTGATCGCTGAGCATACGCCATGCCTGACGCATCGCGCCCGGCAACAGCGTATCGGTCAGCTCGCGGGCGGCCGATTGGTCACCCGCGGCAAACCGCGCAAGCAGCTCGGCGTCCCGATCGACGCCAGTGTCATCTGGCCCTGCCGTCATACGGATGGCGGCCCTTTCCCCCTCAGGTGCTCGTTCAGCCGCCGCGAGGGCGGTCTTTCCGAGCTTTCACTTCATCACGCGTGATCGCCCCGTCCCCGTTGGCATCCATCCGGGCGAAACGTCCCTCGGACCGTTCAAAGAACTCGGCCCGTGTGACCTTACCATCACTGTTCCCGTCCATCCTTTCAAACCTTTTCGCAGCCCGCTCGGGGATGCGTCGCTTTGCCTTCTCCTCGAGTTCGGCGAATGTCACGGCGCCGTCACCATTTGCGTCCATTCGCTGGAAGCGTGCGGTCCGAAACTCAGCAGCTTCTGCGCGCGTGATGAGGCCGTCACTGTTGGTGTCGACGCGTTCGAAAAGTTTGGCACCGCGCTGTCCGCCTTTTCGGGCATCATCCGCCAACGCTGCGCTGCCAAAAAGAACAGCGGTTCCAAGACCGATCAAGATAAATGCGTTGTTCATTTCTATGACTCCTTGTCCACACGCCATTCGTCGGGCGATGTTTCAGAAACGGAGCGCGTAGCCGTATCCGTCGCGGATTTGCGCACAACTATCATGTTGGTCTGCGGCTTCGCGACATGGTGCCGCAAGACAGTTTGGCAAAGTGTTCGGTTCATACGCTGGGCCTAGTTTTACCAGATGAGGCACGATGCCGACATACGACCCCGTGCGCCGCTAAGCGAGCGCTCAACATTCCGCGCCATGCTGCGAGGATGGCGTCGGCGCTGCCCCAATTGCGGTGGTGGTCCAATGCTGAACGGCTATATCTCTGTGCGCCAATCCTGCGCGGCCTGCGGCGAGAATCTGCACCATCACAAGGCAGATGACATGCCTGCCTATGTGGTGATTGTGATTGTGGGCAAGTTCCTCGTGGCCGTCCTGGTCGCGGTCGAGATCGCCTGGTCTCCGCCCATCTGGATCTATTGGGCGATCTGGCCCGCGCTGACACTGTTGCTGGCGCTCCTTTTGTTGCCACGTGTCAAGGGCGCTGTGGTCGGCATGCAATGGGCACTTGGCATGCACGGCTTTGGCGAAGATGACGATGCGGGCAGCGGGGATGATGATCCCGGACCGGATGCTGGACACTCCTCTGGGTCTCGACCATAGTCTGGGCGAGCAGCCGGGGACCAATATGACAGCCACACCTCCTAAGGACGCGATCCGCAATGCAGCCACTGTTGTGCTGGTGCGCGACGATGGACCAGAGCCACGTGTTCTGATGGGACAGCGGGGCAAGGCCGCTGCGTTCTTCCCTTCCAAGTTTGTCTTTCCCGGCGGCGCGATAGATCCGCAGGACCACGAAGTCGAGGCGGCATCGCCATTGGACCAAGAGGTGGCCACAAAGCTGACTTTGCGCTCGGAGCGTAATCTTGCGGGCCCTCTTGCCTTATCGGCTATCCGCGAGTTGTGGGAGGAGGCCGGGCTTGCGCTGTCGACCACTGGAGATGCTCCCGACGATCCACCCTCCGAATGGGCGGGGTTTTACGCGGCTGGGCACCGTCCCAATGCAGCCTGTCTGACATTTATCTTCCGCGCCATCACGCCGCCCGGCCGCCCGCGCCGATTTGATGCGCGGTTCTTTCTGGCGGACGCAGGCGCCCTCGCTGGGGACCCGGACGACTTTTCACTCGCATGCGACGAACTCAGCCATCTCAGTTGGTTGACGTTGGCAGACGCGCGCAAACTCGATCTACCGTTCATCACCGGGGTCGTGTTGGCCGAGATCGAGGCCAGGCTTGCTGGACTTGGACAGCCGCGACCGATCCCGTTTTTCTATACCCAGGACGGGAAGTCCTTCATCGACGAAATCTGAGGGCCATGCACAGGGCGCTGCATCAGATCACACCCTGGGCAGCACCTGTTGTAGCGATGGCCGTGGTATCGATCTCGCTGTCGCTTAACATTCCACTCTTTGCACTGCTGCTGGAGCGTGCGGGCGAGACCGGGACCCTGATCGGGGCGAACCATATGATCTCGGCGCTTGCCATGGTTCTGGTCGCTCCGATTCTACCGCGTGTCCTGGCGCGCGTTGGGCTGACCCGACTGATGCTTTGGTCAACACTTGCGTTGGCCGTGGGAATGTTGCTGATCCCGCTGATCCAGGCGCCCTGGTGGTGGGCCCTGCTGCGTCCGATCTTCGGGATCGCGGGCACGGCACTGTTTTTTGCCTCGGAATACTGGATTGTGAGCCTCGCGCCTGATCATATCCGCGGGCGTATCATCGGGGCGTATGTGCTGGTTCTCTCCGGCAGCTACATGATCGGACCGTTGATTCTGAACGCGCTGGGGATAGATGGCTGGGCGATCTATGTGGTGCCGGCGCTCCTGTTCGTGGCTGCGGTCCTGCCGATCATGGCCGGGCGCGCCTATGCACCGGCCTCCGATGCGGAAACCCCGCCGGGCCCGTTTGAGTTGCTGCGTTTCTTTCGCACCGACCCGATGATCACCTCGGGCGTCGTTCTGTTTGGCGTGATCGAGTTTGGAGCCATGGGGTTGATTGCGGTCTGGGGCTTGCGTTCGGGGTTTGACCAGGCTGTGGCCGTACAGCTGGTCTTCTGGCTGGCGTTCGGGTCCATGGCGTTTCAGCCACCTGTGGGCTGGGCGGCGGACAGGTTCGACAGGCGCAAGTTGCTACTGGCTGCGGCTGGAGTCGCAGCGGTTGTGCCGTTGGCAGTTCTGTTCGCCAAAGGGCCCATAGTGGCGGCGGCAGGTGTGTTTGTCTGGGGCGGAGTTGCTGTTGCATTCTACTCGCTTGCATTGATCGAGCTCGGCTCCCGCTACCAGGGTCCTGAACTGGCCAAGGGCAATGCGGCGGTGGTGCTTGCGTATGGCCTTGGTGCGTTGATATCGCCGCCGTTGTTTGGCGGTGCAATGGATCTGCTGCCGCCTGATGGTATTCTGTGGTTAGGCGCTTTGGCGGGCTCGGTGTATCTTGCCATGTGCATCTGGCGGATCCGCATGTACCCGAGGTAGCCTTTGCCAGATGAATCCCTTGACAGGCGGGCGCAATTGGGTAGGTAGCAGGCTCGAAATGCGCAGAGCGCAGACGTGCCCTCCATGGGCCGCCAAGGAGATTGACCGATGGCCAAGCCAACGACCGTAAAGATCCGACTGAATTCCAGCGCTGGAACCGGGCACTTCTATGTGACCAAAAAGAACTCGCGGACCATGACCGACAAGATGGTTGTCCGCAAATACGATCCTGTTGCTCGCAAACATGTCGAGTACAAAGAAGGCAAGATCAAATAAACCGTCAGACAAGAGACGGGGGACGGTGAGGGCGGCCTTAGGGTCGCCCTTTTCGTTACTGGGCATTGTGTTCACGTGTGCGCAGCACGCCCGTTTGAGACTAGTGGATCTGCCCTGATCGCGGGATGGACAGCTGCACTCGGTCGGGCGCGGCGACGCAGACCGTATCGCCACCGTTGCTTTGCGCTCGGCGCAACTCGAAACAAGCCATCATGAGGAACCTCTTCGGATCCCGCATCCGCGGCGACATCGCTGCGACGCCGATGCTGCTGGTCACTTTGTGTTTGTCAGTGGTAACGGCCTGCGCCTCGTCTGCAACGCCGCGTCGAATTCGTTCGGCGACGGCGGCAGCATTCTTCAATGTGGTCTCGGGCATGATGATCCCGATATCCGACGGGCCAAGCCGCGCCAGACGGTCTGGCCCACGGAGCAGTCCGACAAGATGGATGAGTAGCCGTTCCACCATCTCATCAGCGCGCCGCTGCCCTTCGGCCTGTCGGTAGGACGCCAGCCCATCAAACAGCATCACGCTGACTGCGAGCGGTCGGTCGTAACGGCTTGCGCGGTCGACCTCATCTGCGGTGAGCTGCACGAACTCCTTCGGCGTCATAAGCCGTTCCTGCGCAGATGCGCTGCCCGTACTCACCACATCAGAGAGCTGGTCGAAGATCTTTTCCATGTCCGGATCGTCCCGAGATGCTTTTCTCGGGCACTATAGGCGTGCAGGTATTGCAGTTCGCTGAACGCGCACAGCTTCCAAAAGAAAAACCCGCGCCGACATTCGGCACGGGCTCAAAATTGTAATCTGATAGGCTTCAGTTGCTACTTTTCGGCATGTGAATGTAAGCCCGGTCCTGGTACTCGTGCCAAGAATGCGAGATCGCGTCCGTGCCGACATTGATCAGCATACCAGTCAGCATCACACCCGTGACGGCCATTGGGTCTTTGCCCGCGACCAGCGCAACTGTTTGTGGCTGGTAGCCTACTGCGTTACACGCCACGATCAGATCGCCGCGGCGCTTTGAAATACGGTGCGTTGCCGGAACCGGCGACGCAGGCACGATCTCAACGCCCTGCCGCGTGATCGAGCACTGGGCGTTTGGCGCGTTGCTTGTCAGCGTGATATCCTGTGATGCACCGTCAGTAAATGTTGTGCACCCGGTCAACGCAAAAGCGGCAAGCGCCGGCAGCAGAAGGTACTTCATCGTGAGACCTCATTACGTTCCAAGTTGAATGAAAGTTTACGCACAAGCCCTAGAAACGCAAACTGAATTTGTGGTTAATGTCGGCGCATTGTCGCACAATCTGGACAAAAATCTGACGGTTCATCCGAAAACTCGCGCGAAGATGGTATCCACATGGCGGGTATGATGCGCAAGGTTGAAGAGCTCGTCGATGGCATCCGCATCCAAAACGCCTGCTACTTCAGTGTCTGCTTTCAGTTCCGCGCGGAAGTCCTTGCCTTCCTCCCAGACTTTCATGGCGTTACGTTGCACCAGCCGGTAGCTGTCCTCGCGGCTGATGCCCTTTTGCGTCAGGGCAAGCAGCACTGATTGGGAGTGCACAAGTCCTCCCATCTGCTCGACGATCTCCATCATCCGCTCGGGATAAACCAGCAGTTTGTCGACCACACCCGTTAGCCGTGACAGAGCGAAGTCCAGCGTCACAGTGGCATCCGGCCCGATATTCCGCTCGACCGAGGAGTGGCTAATGTCGCGTTCATGCCAGAGCGCCACGTTCTCCATGGCTGGGATCGTATAACCGCGAACAAGCCGCGCCAGCCCGGTCAGGTTTTCGGTCAACACCGGGTTGCGTTTGTGTGGCATGGCCGACGAGCCCTTCTGGCCTGCCGAGAAATACTCCTCTGCCTCGCGGACTTCGGTGCGCTGGAGATGGCGGATTTCGGTGGCGAGCCGCTCGACGGATGAAGCGATCACCCCCAGTACCGCAAAGAACATGGCGTGGCGGTCGCGAGGGACCACTTGTGTCGAGACAGGCTCGGGGCTCAGCCCCAGCTTGGCCGCCACGTGGGCCTCGACGGCAGGATCGATGGCGGCGAAGGTGCCTACAGCTCCGGAGATCGCACAGGTTGCCACTTCTTCCCGCGCCGCCACCAGCCGCATGCGACAGCGGTCGAACTCGGCATAGGCCTGCGCCATCTTCAGCCCGAACGTGCTGGGTTCGGCGTGGATGCCGTGGGAGCGACCGATGCAGATCGTGTTCTTGTGCTCGTGCGCCCGGCGCTTCAACGCTGCCAGCAACCCATCCAGATCCGCCAGCAGAATGTCAGCGGCCCGCACACACTGTACGTTGAAGCACGTGTCCAGGACGTCAGAGGATGTCATCCCCTGGTGGATGAACCGTGCCTCAGGCCCCACATGCTCGGCGAGATGTGTCAGGAACGCGATGACGTCATGCTTGGTCTCCCGTTCGATCTCGTCGATACGGGCTATGTCGAACTGGACGTCCTTGGCTTTCCACACGGCCTCGGCCGCTTCTCTCGGGATAACCCCCAGTTCCGCCTGGGCATCGCAGGCATGAGCCTCGATCTCGTACCAGATGCGGAACTTTGTCTCGGGCGACCAGATCGCGACCATGTCGGGGCGGGAATAGCGGGGGATCATACAGTAGCTCTCTCGTTGAAATCACGGATGGCGCGGGGTAGCACGCTGCCCATGATCCGCGCAACGCAGAGCTATTTCGAGGGGCCGTGGCAACTCGTCCGCATTATCGAGAACGTCCGCGAGGGTGTGATCGGCGAGGTATGGGGGCAGGCCGAGTTCGTCTTTGATGGCGAGGGGCTCACCTGTCTGGAAAATGGCGTGATGCGCTTTGGCGGGCATGACTACCATACCGGCCGCACTTCGCTTTGGCGCTTTGGGGATGCAGAGCGGATCGGGGTGCAGTAAGAGGACGGGCAGCCGTTCCACGATTTTCTCACTCGCGACCCGATTGCATTGCAGATCCGGAACGATGCGCGCTTTGAGATCTCCTACGATTTTGAACCTGGTACGTGGATCAGCCGTTGGGAGATGACCGGGCCGGGGCAGAACTATCAGATGACCACGCGGTATCGGCGGTAACGGCGTACGACCGAATGGGCCCGAATGCAGCAGTGCAGCCGCATTCGGACAGGTCGACGAATTCAGGCATAGAGGTGGTCAAGCTCTGGCGGATTGTTTAGGTCGTAGTCCGCGAGCACTATGTCCACCAAGTGTGAATCGACATCTTCCCAGACTTTGCCTCTGAGATTGATCGTGTTGGCGTATCCATGCTTGGCGTTGTCGATATCGACAAGCCAGACGGTGTCCTCCGCTGCTTGCACGTCCGCTACGACTGCGTGCAGGCCCATGGATACCCGAATGACGCCATCGTCCTTGTATTTGTTGTAAAAATCGTCGTTGTCGTAGGTGAGGGTGGACGATTTGGTGGAAGTGTAGTTCTTGCTCGCGGAGAGTGAACCTCCGAAAGTGTTCGACACATTCACTTCAACGTTAAACTTGGACCCCAAGAAGCCTACCTCTGTCCCTACACTCGCGCCGACAGTGGTTGACCAGTTTACCTCGCCTCCGAAGGTGAAAGACTCTCCCTTTGATGTTGTCCAACTGCCGTTTGCGCCTGAATAGCCGTTGTCGACGATCGCTTTCGTCGAGTGTCCGTTCAACGGAACATAGCGAGCATTATGAACGCCAAAACTGTCGAGTTGAAGGCCGTAACCAGAGCGGATCGAGTACGTATCAAGCAGACCATCATTATTCAGGTCATATTTGCCGTCCAATTTGGAAAGATTATTAGCTGCAAAATTGGAGACGAAAGCGGTGCTACCTGAGTTTTCGACATAGGCTGCTCCCTCTTTATAAACACTACTGATGTAAAAATTATAAGCGTTACCATTGGTATAGTGTTTAAGTTCTTCGGTGAACTGGTTTTTGAATGCCCATTGGCTTGCCTCGGCTTTTCCATATGCGGTTTGCACAGAGTCGTTTTCAGTCCTCAGTGAAGATATCACCGCCATATCCTCGCCGCCTGCCGCGACATACGCGACTTCGGCGCCAAAATCTCCAATTGATGCTGTGCCGAACAACTCAAAGTAGGCAGCTTCGGCGAGTTCCTCGATCAGCACTGATTTCAGTTCCTGCCCCTCGAGCGCATCGTCGAGGACGATCTGGCCGTCTTCTGTGGCGACGCCGTTCAGTTTCTGTCCGTCGAGGCTTCGAAAATCCTCTGTGAACAAAAAATCGAAAGAGTCTCCCAGCACGTGCGTAACATCAGAAACAGTTTGGATGTCACTCACCGCGACTTGTGACAGAGCCTCGCTGTACGCCTTGACGGCATCCTGCTTGCCACTGGGCAAAGATGCGACGTCTAAGCCCTGTGCTTCCAGCACAGACGTAAGTGCGGTTTGTGCATCGTTCCAAAGTATCATCGACCACTGAGTTTGGTTCATTTTCGGGATCTCCCTCTAGCTGCGAGCTTGCGCAGGCGCTCTACCTACGCGGGAAATATATGGGTTATATACAACTTATGATAAAATTTAGCTTTCTTATGTACAGAGTGTTTGTGTAATTTGAGGCCACGAGCTGGCGGCTTTCTGTCAGTTGCCCTTTCCCATCCACTGGCGCAGCTCCGCATTGTCGGCCTGCAGTGCCGCGATCTGTGCGGTCAGCTTGGTGATCACGGTCCGGATGGTGCCCTCGCCATGCAATTCCGGGATGTTTGGGGCAGTTCACGTCTTCAGCCTACACCCTGATCACAAACATCCGTTCCGGACGCCCGCCATGCTCCACATCCGCCAGCCGTGCCAGAAGGTACGGACCATCCTCGACCACCCGCGCCCGACCACATAGCTTGATCCGTCGCCTGTTTACGTACCCGGATTGCCATGATTTGCCTTGATCGAGCCGATAGCTTTCGCCGTTCTTCTCGAGTCTGTTCACGTGATGCGTCTAACGCTCTGGCAGTGCGCCGGTGGAGCGTTCTGTGCCGAATGCCTCGGTCCGCTCTTCGAATGGCAGATTGCTTGTCATTAGAGTTGAACCGCGCTCATGGCGGAGGGGGATCAGGTCGGACAGATGCTCTGCGCCAGTTCCAGCACCATCATCTTGTTCAGTGACGGGCTCGCGTTGAAGTTGAAGCTGTTCATTGCCCGGCAGCCCATTGCGCTGGCCGAGTAGTGGCCCGCCGTTTACAGCGAAGGCCAGCGTCCGTTCATCGAGCACCTTTGGAAAGCCCTTTGGTCCACCCCGGTGTTGGATATCGGGGTGTTCGTCTACGGACTCAGACGCGCTTTAGAAGCTGTTGCGCTCGGCAAGGTAGCTGGTCAGATCTTTGGTGATGGTCGATTGCCAGTCACGTTTGTCGAGCTGATTGGCATCGGCGGCTCGCGGCCCGTGGGATTCTTAGTGTGCCTTCACGGCTGGTGTGAAAGCAAGTTCGCTTATGCGCTGGCCGAGCTGTTCGTCCAACGCGATTTGTGACTATCATTGGGTTCAAAGCTGTCTATCAAGTGATAGACGGCGCCGACGTCAAGGTTATGCAGAAAACGCACTGCCCAGTGATGTAGCGCCCCTCAGTTGTCGTATTTCGACACTTTCGAAAGACTCAGAGACGCATTGCGCGCTTCCAGGTAGGCCGATGAGCTGACCGCTGCGTAGTCTGTAACCTCGTCGCGATACCCCATGTAGCTCGCATGGATGCGCGTCGCCAGATCGTCATGGGCAGCCGTTTCTTCCATTGTGGTGGCTGACAGCTGATAAAGTTCAGCCAGGAACTCGTCTGGAAATTTGTGCAGCTGGGCACCGTATTCCTTCTTCATGGAGACCACAGCCTCGCCGTTCAGCTTGTTCAGCTCGGCCTCCAGCAGGCTGTTTTCCCGTGCGGCGGCAGCCTGGAAAATCTGTTGATCCACGGGCTCCAGACTGTCGTACAGGGCTGCGTTCACACCAAACGAGCGAACTCCGCCCGGATCATGCCAGCCTGGATACATGTAGTGTGGCAGCAGTTTCACGAAGCCATAGTCCAGATCGAGATAAGGCCCAATCCACTCAACAGCATCAATCTGACCGCTGAACAGCGCGTCCACAAGCTGCGATCCTGGCAGGTTCACCGTGTCGACCCCTGCCGCTGCATAGACACGCCCCGCGGCGCCGGGGATGCGGAAGCGGATGCCTTCCAGATCCTGCTTTGACCTGATGGGTTTGGGAAACCAGCCGCCCATCTGCGCTCCCGGCGAGCCTGCCATGAAAGCGCGGACGCCGAACTGACCAGCCAACTCGTCCCAGAACGCCTGACCGCCAGCAAACTTCAGCCAACCGGACATCTCGTGCGGGACAAGCCCGAATGGAACCGCAGAGAAGAATACGAAGGCCGGGTGCTTCTGTATGAAATATTGTTCGACCGAGTGGTAGCACTCGGCCGCGCCGTCGCCGACGGCATCCTGCACCGCGAAGGGTTCGACCAGCTCGCCCGAATGCAGAACTTCGAATTCGAACCGCCCGGAACTGAGGGTGGATACGGTACTTGCGATTCGCTCGGCCGATTGGGGGAGGATCGGCGAATTGCGTGGCCAAGACGTGACCATGCGCAATATTCGTGGTGCGCCCTGCGCCAAAGCAGGGGCTGCCAAGGTGCCCGCGGCTGTAGCAGCAGCGCCGCCAGTCAACATTGCCCGCCGCGAAGTGGTATTGGTCATGATTTCTCGCCTCTCCCGCTGCGTCCGCGCGTCATGCTTTACCCAAAGCATCTGCGCGCGCGCGCAGGAACGCCTGTTCAGAGATCTCCGACCAACCTGCCACCGATTTTCGGAAGCGGCTATAGCTCGCATAGATTCGCGCAACCAGCAGGTCGCCCTTAGCCGCATCGGCCACCACGGCATCGCCGGTTTTGGCGATTGCGGCCCACACATCGTCCGGGAATTTTGCCAATGAGACACCCTCGGCGGTAAGCGCGCGCAAATCGCGGCCGTTATTTGCGTTGTATTCTGCGACCATAAGATCGTTTTCAGTCTCGGCGCAGGCGGTGATCAACAGCCGATCGTTCTCGGTCAGTCCATCCCACCATTTGCGATTTATGCCCAGCGCAACGCCGGTACCGGGTTCATGGAAGCCCGGGTACATGTAGGTCTTCAGCAGCTTCTGAATGCCGAAGGCGCGATCATTGTAGGGGTTCACCCATTCTGTCGCATTGATCTCGCCGGACTGGAGTTTGGCAAAGATCTCACCGCCAGGGGTCGTGACCGTTTCGGCACCCAGTGCTTGCAGCGTCGCGCCGCCGAGCCCGGGTATTCGCATTTTCAGGGACTTGAGATCGTCCAGCGATGTGATGGGGGCCTTGAACCATCCGCCCATCTGCACGCCGGTGTTGCCTGCTAACAGCGGCTTGATGCCGAACTGACCTGAAAGCTGATCCCAAAGCCCTTGTCCGCCGCCGAAAAGGATCCACGAGTTCAACTCTTTCGCTGTCAGGCCAAGCGGTACGGACGTGAAGAAATTGAACCCCTTGTGCCTGTTCTGCCAGTAGTAGTCGGCAGCATGATACATATGTACCTCGCCGCTGGACACTGCGTCGAAGCTGTCGAACGCCTTGACCAGTTCGCCAGCAGCAAAGAGTTTTACATCCAATCTGCCGCCAGACGTTTGTGTGATCCGGTCTGCGATCCGCTGCGCACCGGTTCCAAGGCCAGGAAAATTCCTTGGCCATGTCGTCACCAGCCTGACTTCTTGAAGTCCTTGCGACAATGCAGGCGCTGCGAGAGTCAGTGATGCTGCGCTGCCGAGTATAGCAGTTCTACGATCCACAGTTGTCCCCGCAATAAGTTCAGCGTTTGTGTAACACTGTCGCTGGAAGGTTAAAGGATAAAAGTCCGAAACCCGTCTGCACTTTTTGTGCACAGCCGATGATCAGTTTGCGGAGGTGTTGGTGCCCGGTTGCCGCGCCGACGAAAAGTCCGCCAACCCTATCCGAGCAAGCGGTCCTGCATCAGGGTGTATCGACGGTCCTGCCAGTTTTCGAAGGATGCGCGGTCCTCGAACCTGTGCCAGCGCGCTCCATCACAAAGTTCGAAAGGCCGATACGTGATCTTGTAGTCCATCTTCCGCGAGCCCGCGACCCAATACCCAAGATAGACATGCTGCAGGCTCATCTCTCGCGCCATCTCGATATGGTCGAGGATCATGTAAGCGCCAAGGCTCCGGTCAGCATGGGAAGGTTTGAAGAATGAGTAGACCATGGACAATCCATCACTCAGGATGTCCGAAAGGCACGCGGCGACAAGCTCGCTTTCGCCTGTCTCGGGATCTTCCTCCAGATACTCGACAACCATTGAGTTTACCGGGGTTTCGTCCACCATCGAGGCGTAGTCGAACGCATCCATGTCCGCCATGCCACCATCCGCATGCCGTGAGCTGAGATAGGACCGGAACAGTGCAAACTGTGTTTCAGTGGCCCAAGCCTCGCAGGGTCGACGGACCATGTTCGTATTACGCTGAATGGTGCGGCGCTGGCTGCGGCTGGGCGTGAACTCGGCTACGGGTATACGAATAGACATGCAGGCCGAGCATCCGACGCAAGCAGGGCGGTAGATCACCGACTGACTACGACGGAAGCCTTTTTGGCTGAGCGCGTTGTTCACTGACACCGCATTTCCGCCGTTGAGCGTCGTGAACACCTTTCTCTCCTCGCGCCCTTCCAGATAGGCACAAGGTTGCGGCGCAGTCAGATAGAATTGCGCCTTTAAAGAGGGCTCGTGGTGGCTCATGCCTACTCCCGGTCAGTCCATCCGCATCCGACGATACGCGAATCTGGCGGCTTGTCACGGACGATCCCTGCAGCATTATGAGAAATCGGGTTAATTTTTAGACAACTTGTCTTTAGTCGGGACGATTTATGACCACCGTGCCGAAAATGCTGTCGTGCAATGCCTGACGCGTCGGCGAGTTGGCCATCAGGATCCAACCGAGAATTGCCAGCGGCAGGAAGGTCAGGGTGACCATGAAGCCAATTGTATGCAGGGCCGCCACCGTGGGCGTCATGCGCTCACCTTGATTGTCGCGCACTTCGATCCCTGTCAGCTGCATGCCAAGCGTCGCCGATATGCGGCTGAGCAGTAGCCAGCGGTATGCGAACGCAGTTCCGACAAAGAGCACTGGAAAGAGGGGTGTCGCAAGACCCAGCGTCACCGCGGCAAGAAGCACAGCGCCGACAAACCACAATAGCAGTATCGCTATCGTGTCGATCCAGAACGCCACGAAACGGCGCAGTGGGACGCCTTGATAAAACTGTGGATCTCGGTGGGGGTCGGGTATGCTCATATTGCCTCTGCTGGTCTTTCTCGAGATATCGGCTTTGCGGGCTGAGTTTGCAACCGCTGGCAAAACGGGTTCAGCTGTAGGGCCTCAGACAAAACTCCTCGCCCTTCGCTGCGCTGGGCGCGGGTACTGGCACCTGTGCCTGTTCAGTTCCCAGCCAGCCGGCTCAGCGCTATCTGGATCGCCTCGGGACGGGCATGGTGCGGCATGTGCCCGACATCTTCCAACAGAGTAAGGTGGCTGTTCGGCAGCAATGCATGCAGGCCATCTGCATGCAGACCAGCGATGACAGTATCGTCCGCAGTCCCATGCAGGATTTCGACCGGGCAGGTCACCTCTGCGTAGCTTTGCGATTGGTGTTCCAACGCTGTGTTCAGTTGCGTCAGGTCCTGCGCGTTCCCCTGCACGGTTGCCGAGCGGGTCGCAAGCGGACCGCCGACATAGTCCGCATACCCCTCCGGCACCGATTGCGGCGCAAACGTGCTGTCCAGAAAGCTTGCGATCAGCTTCTCGCTGAAGTTTCTGCTCACCAGCCATGCAAGCGGTGGCCCGGTGAACTGTGACGCCAGCAGAGTGTTGTGAAACGCCAGATCTCCGCCCCAAGGCATTGTCGCGCCTGCAAGAGAAACAACGCCCTTCAGGTTGGTGCCATCCTCCACCGCCCAGGCCATGGCCAAGGCACCGCCCCAGCTGTGTCCAAGCACGATGGGCCTGACCGCCCCAAGTGCCGATGTGGCTTTTGCGAGATGTCTGGCCTGGGCGCGCGGCTCCCAACCCATTTCAGGCAACCGCGCGGAGTATCCGAATCCGGGTCTGTCAAAGGCGATGACGCGGAAATTATTGGCCAGCAGCGGAGCCAAAGCAAACGTAAAATCGCGGAGATTCCCTGATGCACCTTGGATCAGCACCACGGGCTGGCCCGCGCCTTGCTCCCAGTAGTGGACATCCAGACCGTCGACGCGAACGATGTTGCCAATGGGTGGCCACCGCGTGGCTACAGTCTGCGATGTTGGTCCGCCGCAGGCGCCGACAAGCGTTGCGCCGGCAGTTGCGAGAAATCCGCGCCTGATCATTTAGCAGCGGCAATCCTGTCAATGGCGGCAAACACCTGCTCCGCTGCCACATGATGTGCCATGTGCCCAACGCCGTCCAGCAAGGTCAGACGCGAGTTTGGCAGGCGCTGAGCAAAAGGGATCGGCTGACGCTGCGTATCGATGATGAAGTCGTTCGTGCCGCTGATCACTTCTACCGGCACCCCGATGCGGCCATAGTCCGGAGCCTGTCGTCGCAGCGCGGTGTTCAGAACCGTGACATCCTGCTTGTTGGCAGCCATGGCTGATGGTTTGAGAGACAACGGTCCGCCCACATAATCCAGATAGCCCTCCGGGACAGGTTGGGGGCGAAAGACTCGGGTGACAAAACGTTCGATCCCGCCGCGTGGAGCACTGGAGCGCAGATAGTCGAAATACAGACCGACCAGCAAGTCGTCGAGGCCAATTTGCTCCGCTAACATGGGCTTCGAACTCCATGGCATCACTGCCCCAGAAATCGAGACCACGCCGGCGATACTGTCCGGCTCTGCAAGCGCCCAGGCCATCGCAACGGCAGCACCCAGGCTGTGCCCCACCAAGATCGGTTTTTGTGCACCAAGCTTGCGGGCCGCACTGGCAAGTGTGCGGGCTTGTGCTGCGGGATCCCCGGTCTGGTGATCGAGCCGTTCCGAGTACCCAAAACCTGGCCTGTCGAATGCAATTGCCCGATGCTTGCGCGCAATTTCGGGTGCCAGGTCGAAAGTCCAATCCCGAAGGTTGCCAGATGCACCGTGGATCATGACCACAGGGTGGCCTCTGCCTTGATCCCAAGCGTGGATCTTTGCGCCGTCCACGTCCACAAACTGGCCCAGCGGAGGCCATGTTTCGCTGACTTCGCTGGGCAATTGCGCAAGCCCGCCCACACCGCCGCATGCGGCCAAAGTGGTGGCAAGGCTTGATGTCAGGAAACCACGTCGCAACATTTTGGGCACTCCGGCGCCAGTGTTCAGTCCGGAAGAGGTAGAGGCAGGCGGGCGCAGAACAAGGCCGATGGACAGTAAACGTCAGGTCAACCGCCTGGCATGTGGCTCTGGCTATAATTGGTACGAACATAGTGTTCGATAAGCATCGCGATCACCAGCACGATCAAGTAAACAGTCACCGGGTAGGTCATGTCGGTGGTCCGAGCCGTGTAGTTCACGAAGGCAGCAGCCCGTCCCTGATCCAGTAGATGGAATAGCGGATTCCAGTCCATGAATGGGCGAAGAAACCCTGGCATCCCATTGGCTACAAAGAATTTTCCAGATGTGAAAAACATGATCCTGATATACGCAGTCTGGAGAAGCGCGCCCCATGTCAGGTAGCGCACGGCGGCGAGAAATACGATACCAACGGCGATACCACCCACCCAGCACCAGAACATGACCGACAGAAACAGCAGCAGGTTCTGCATTTCGTACACGTCACGCAGTAGATAGTTCAGCACGAACAGGATCAGCACTGCGAGGATCAGTTTGTAAGCTGAGCTGATTGCTTTGACGCAGATCAGAAGGAACGGTGACATGCGCTGGTGGTTCAGCATATCCTCGCGCAATGCCTGCGTTACGGCGGTTACCGTCCTGATATGCATAAAGAATATCACAAAGCCGAGCAACACGAATGTCATCTTGTCGCCGCGCACCTGTCCGCCGCCTGCGCCGCCCATCAATTCCATGAACGCGTAGAAGATCAGCCCTGCCACAAGCGGCTGTGCCACCGAGATCAGGATGCCCAGCGCCGCGTTTTTGTGCTCGGTCCTGAGGTCACGCACCACAAGTGAATAGACCAGCGTCGTGAAGGCCACGACAGCCACCCAGAAGCTTTGGCTTACTGCCGATGTCCGTTTGAGTTGGGCCATGGATCCCTTCAGAATTCCGTTTTGAGGTTGTGAAACCTGCAAGCCAGCGGCTAAACCCTGCGCAGATCAAGGTTACGACAAGGTATCGCGTCACTCCGATATATATCGAAGTAACGAAATAAACACAAAAACGGGCGGTGATATGGTCACACATCTCGATAGTACGTTAACAGAGTTGGCGTTGAAAGCCGGTGCAAAGATCATTGAGATCTATGACAGTGGTGAATTGGGCACTGAGGCCAAGGCCGATGACAGCCCGGTGACTGCTGCCGATCTGGCCGCGAACGATGTGATTGCTGCAGGATTGGCTGCCGCGTTCCCTGACATTCCTGCCGTGACCGAAGAGGCAGCCGAGAGCCATGCGCAGTCGGGTCTCGACCGGTTTTTCCTGGTCGATCCGCTGGACGGCACGAAGGAATTCATCAATCGCCGGGGCGAATTTACGGTCAACATTGCTCTCATCGAAGGCGGCGTGCCCGTGGCGGGCGTGGTCTACGCGCCTGCGCTGGGGCGGCTCTGGGCAACACGCGGGGACATCGCGGTCGAGCTTGGCGTCAAGGAGCATGTCGTCGAGGCGGGTACAGCGCGCAAGCTTTCGGTCTCGACGCCTGACAACGAGGCGCTGGTCATCGTGGCTTCCAAGTCGCATCGGGATCAGGCTACTGATGACTTTATCGGTCGCTTCAAGGTCGCGCGGTTTACCTCTGCCGGGTCCTCGCTGAAGTTCTGCCTGCTGGCGGGTGGCGAAGCCGATTTCTACCCGCGTCTTGGCCGGACCATGGAGTGGGACACCGCCGCGGGGCATGCAGTTCTGCGCGCAGCGGGAGGCCATGTTGTGCGCTTCGACGATCATGCGCCGTTCATGTACGGCAAGGCGGGCTACGAGAACTCGTTCTTTCTGGCTTATGCGCCGGGGTTGGATCTTGGTCCGGCGCGGGAGGGCTGACCGCATGTCTGTCGTGATGATCATCCCCGCCCGCTATGCCTCAAGCCGATTTCCCGGGAAACCCCTGTCGCCTTTGCGTGGAGCGACGGGGCAGGCCAAGAGTCTGATCGAGCGCAGTTGGGAAGCAGCCATGGCGGTCAGGGGTATCGATAGTTGCTTTGTTGCAACCGATGATGACCGGATTGCCGAAGCGACACGGGCTTTTGGTGGCGAAGTCGTCATGACGCCCGAGCATTGCGCCAACGGGACCGAACGCTGCGCGGCTGCTATCGAGGGGCTCGATCCGGTGCCAGAGATCGTCATCAATCTTCGGGGTGATGCGCCATTGACGCCGCCATGGTTCGTCGAAGCGCTTGTCGAAGCGATGCAGGCGGACCCGGACATGCAGGTGGCGACGCCTGTCCTGCGCTGTGATGAGGATGCTCTGGCGGGCTTCAAGGCTGACCGCAAGGCCGGGCGTGTGGGGGGCACGACCGCCGTTTTCGATCGCAATGGCCGTGCGTTATACTTTTCCAAGGAAGTTATCCCCTATACGGATGACAGTGCGCAGGTAGAAGGCATGTGCCCGGTCTTCCATCATGTGGGGGTCTACGCCTACCGACCTGCCGCG
>JBGCFK010000257.1:0-6941 GCA_045106875.1 Paracoccaceae bacterium
ATCCTTCTGCAGTTGGTTGGAGTTGCCAGACTTCAACACTGTTCGGAGGGATCGAGTGAACATGCGTCAGAATGGCAGGCTGACGCCATTGGGTCGAGAGCGCCTTGTCCGGATGATCGGGTTCGGCAGGACGTTTTCGCAGGCCGCCCTGGCCTGTGCTGTGTCAGGCAGGACCGCCGCGAAGTGGTGGCATCGGTTCAAGCAGGGCGGTCTCGATGGGGTGAAGGAGCGGGCATCGCGCCTGCGATCCGTCTCCCGACCATGTTGCCGGTCGGATCATCGCATTACGCCGGACCCGACTGACCGGAGCCCATATCGCGGCAAGAACCGGTGTTTCTCCGGCAATCGTCAGCCGGGTGCTCAGGCGGGCGGGACTGTCGCGGTTGCGTGATCCGGAGCCCGCCGAACCGGTGACCTGATCCACTTCGGTATCAAGCGCCTCGGCCGCTTCGAACGCACAGGGTCACCGGCGACCGCACCGGCCAATCCAGCAGCCGCGGGATCGGCTGGGAATATGTGCATGTCTGCATCGACGATGCCGCGCGCCTGCCGAAAGTCAGAGCACCGCGCCGCTGACTTGCCCGTCTGGACCCATCTCTACAATTGGCACCGACCGCATTGGGCGCTAACATCAAAGCCTTCAGTCGACCGGCTAGGACGGGACCGGAACACCCTGTTGAGGTTCCGCAGCTAGAGCATCGCGGTTATGGCATGTGCCGCAATCCGGGGCGTGCTTTGGTATAGCGGATTTCCGAGGTGCGACATGGAAACAGCCCGGGCGCCGCCGCGTTGACAATGCGGCTGGCGATGGGCTCGAAGTCCGCCCGGAAGTGCGCCGTGCTTTTGACCACAACGATTTTGAATGTCCTTGGTTCCAGCCCGAAATGCCTGAAAAGACCGAGATCCAGACACTGGCTGCGTTGGCTGGTCACCACGACCTCGATGCCGAAGCCCTCGATTTGTAGTACGGCCGAAGGCCCAAGCTCAGCGATTCCGCCCCCGTACATCTCTCCGGTGAAGTTGGCACGGCCATCGCTGAGGGCGACAACCTTGAAGCGGGCCTTCAGAGGCAAATCCCCGACAGCGCCCGAATGTCCACCAAGTGCGGCGTTGAACATCGCGCCCAAGCCGTTCTTGTGGGCCATTGCTGCCACGTCCGGATCGCAAAGCAGACCTACCAGAGCGTTCGGGGCGCCTGCTTTGATCAACGCTGCCAGCATTCCGGTCGTGTCCGAGCTTGCACCCGCACCCGGATTGTCCTGAACATCTGCGATGATCACGTTGCCGGGATGTATCATCGCCTGGACAACTGCTTCTTCGGGGCTGAGGAGATTGCAATCGAACCGAGGCGCAGCGGTCTCGATGCGGGCGTACAAATCGTCAGCAAGCGCCTTGGCGCGCGTTTCGTCTGGTGCATAGGCGACCACCGAGGGACCGACATCCGCGATGTCGGCTGCCGTAAAGCCCAGCGCAATTTCGGCGTGCGTGTCATCCGGCAGGTTGTTCAGCGCAGCGTAAAGGCCGCGGCACGGCTCGGCTCCGGTGTGCTGGGCATGGAGCGGGACAAGGAACGGTACCTGTCGGAATGCGCTCGCGGCGCTCCTGCCTTCGATCCGATCCCGTAGCAAGGGCCAGGCCCGCGCGCCGGTCTCTGCCATGTCCAGATGTGGATAGGTCCGGTAGATCGTGATGACATCCGCAAGAGATACCATCCGAGCAGTCACGTTCGCATGCAGATCGAGGCTGACCGCAATTGGAATGTCCGGACCCGTAGCCGCCCGTATCCGCTCAAGCAACGCTCCCTCGCCGTCCTCGTGGCTTTCGGTGACCATGGCGCCGTGCAGGTCCAGATAGATGCCATTCAAAGCGCCCGCCGCCGCGAGGCCATCGAGGATACGGGTCGCGATCCGGTCAAAGGCGTCGTCTGTGGCATAGCCGCCCGGCTCGGCGGCGCACCAGAGAATGGGGAGTAGCTCGCTGTTCCTCGCCGCTTCGGCAAAACCCGCGATGGGCAGGTTGAGCCCTTGGGTCTCCGAGATGACATCTGCACCATGCAACATGCGGGGCCAGGAATCTGCGATCTCAAAGTCCCGGTACACTGTAAGTCCCGGCGCGAACGTATTGGTCTCGTGCTGGAAACCCGCGATGGCAATACGTGGTTGGCTCACCCGGCGTGCATCCGCTTCTTGCGTGCGCGGATCCGGGAAGTCGCCTCGGACGAGCCGTCATGAAATGCCCCAAGCCAACGATCCAAGGGCATTCCCTGATTCCCCGAGTCGCACTCGTAAAAGCGGTGGTGCAGCTGGTGATAGAACGTACCCAGCGCCAGCCGCCGCTTGTCCTTGACCGGCAGGATGAGGGCCAGCACAAACCAGACGGGCTTCTCCGCGAAGGTGAGCACAGGCGCGTATTCGTTCGCCATCGCCCACAGGACCAGCACCTGATAGGCGGTCATCTGCCCAACCCCACTGGTGAGGCTCCAGAACATGTTGTCATGGACCCGGTTCGAGAAGTTCCAGAGACGGTTGCCACGCGCCTGATCCTGTTTGTCGAATTTCAGCTCTTTGCCCTACCCGCCGCGCATGTAGAACCACCAGCGCAGTCCTCCCGCGACAGCACACAAGGTGACAAGGTTGATCAGCCAGTTCCGTGCGAACCAGCGGGCCAGAAAGCCCGCGCGCGGTGGCCAGTGAAACACTGAAGGATCACTGAGCGGCAGATCCGGGTGATAGTGCCACTCGGCGCTCATTGGCGTATGATCGGCTTGGATCTCGGCGCGGCCATCGGTCTGGGTCATGGTATCGAGCTCTCTGCAACATATGCCAAGGCTACTGTCGACAATCCGTCAATGGTGGTCTGCCAGCGACACGTTTGGCCGCGGTCAAAGTGGCCAGCGCTGTCCGTTCAGATACCATACACCCAGACGGGCGAAATTGACCCACCATGCCAGTGCCTCGCGGGCCAGCGGATAGAGGCCCATTTCGCCCTGGACCGACGCAGGTGTTGCGACGGCGGCAAGGCCGATATCCTCCAGCCCGATCAGTCGGGCGAGGAATGCCGCGCGGGGCATGTGGAAGGCGTCTGTGACGATGACGGTGATCTCGCGGCCCTCGGCGGTGGCGATGTCGCGTGCGTAAAGCAGGTTCTCGAAGGTACTGGTCGCATTCGATTCGACGGCCACGGCATTCGCGGGGGCGCCAAGGCTGATTGCATACTGGGCCATCGCTTCGCCGTTTGATTCGGGGCGAAATCCGGGGGCCATGCCGCTGGTGATCAGATATCCTGCGCGACCCTCCTGCAACAGCCGAACGCCCAGCGCCACGCGGCGACGGGCGGCGTAATCCAGCACGCCATCCCCGCGCGTGGTGCTGCCCAGTACGACCGCGACGCCAGTGCTTCGGGGCAAGTGCTGCCCGTCCGCGTAATTCTTCAAATAATTTGTAGCACTATAGAAGACGCCGAAGAGCGAGAATGCGTAAACAAGCAGTGCGGTTATCGTAATTCTCTTTACAAGATTGATCATTCCGCATCCTGGTTTCAAATTGTAGATATTGCGATGTATTCTTTTACCGTTGACCGCATGTTGTTGAAATAGCCCGCACCATGTCGTCCGAGATAAATGCAGAATGACCGGACTTGTCCACATTTATGAAGATCTTGGTGATATCTGCGTTGTCATGAGCCAGTTTCAGTGCAAATTTTTCATCGACCCGATCATCCCTTTCATTTGTGGACAGAATCAACGAGTCGTTCGAATCAAACTGAAACATGTCTGAATAGCCTGAGTGACCTTTTCGGTCCTTTAGAAACTTAAACTCGTCCAGAGCAAACGGATTTAGAACTGGATTTATGAGAACGTAGTGAGATTGAACATCATCCGGTATGAATTCATTGAAATAAATTGCATGAATCGCAAACCGACTATTTGCAAAAACGCAAACTGAATTATAGTCTTCAACGTCGTCCAAAAGTTTTTTGAAACTTAGCGACTGGATTGTCGGAAAGAAATCATACTCGAACATCTTCGCCCAGCATTCCAGCTGAAAATCACTGGTGCAGAAGCTTTTGATTTGCATAATATCGCCTCTTAGTGGTGTTGCTGATAAAAAGGATATATGGATAGGTCTTCGGGACCAATTTTATTTGTAAAGATGATATTTAGATGCGTGCTTGATATGGTGGATATTTCGAGCAAACTACTGCAGGCATATATATTTCGGCAATGGCTGTCTGATTTATTGGAAACATAATAATTATGGCCATTAATTTCAGAGCGATATATAGAGTAATTTGAGAAAAATAGCAATGAAACGGAAATAATTGATGAAAAAGCAAGAACGAAAAATCGCATACTTCGATATTTAGAAAATTTGGTCATTCCAAAGAGCTTAGATGCTTTGTACATCTTGAGTTTATCCCTATGCGCTGGATGCTTGTCATCAGGCGTTTTTTGTTGTCTACTCCCACTCGATCGTGCCCGGAGGCTTCGACCTCACATCATAAACCACCCGGTTGATCCCCGGCACCTCGTTGATGATGCGATTCGCCGTGCGGCCCAGGAAGTCGTGCGGGAACGGGTAATAATCCGCTGTCATCCCATCCACTGACGTGACAGCACGCAACGCGCAGACATGATCATATGTGCGTGCGTCGCCCATAACGCCCACGGTTTTCACGGGAAGGAGCACGGCAAAGGCCTGCCAGATCTCGTCGTAGAGCCCGGCCTTGCGCATCTCGTCCAGATAGATCGCGTCAGCCTGCCGCAGGATATCCAGCTTCTCGCCTGTGATCTCGCCCGGACACCGAATTGCGAGGCCCGGTCCCGGGAACGGGTGCCGCCCGATAAAGGCATCTGGCAGGCCAAGTTCGCGGCCAAGCGCCCGAACCCCGTCCTTGAACAACTCACGCAGCGGCCCGACCAGGTCCATGTCCATGCGTTCGGGCAGTCCGCCGACATTGTGGTGCGATTTGATGGTCACAGAAGGTCCGCCCGAAAACGAAACCGATTCGATCACATCCGGATAGAGCGTGCCCTGCGCGAGGAACTTTGCTCCGCCGACCGCGTTCGCATGTTTCTCGAAGACGTCGATGAAGAGCCGACCGATCGTCTTGCGCTTGGTCTCTGGATCAGTGACGCCCGCCAATTCGCCCAGAAAGAGGTCGCTTTCATCTGCATGGATCAGCGGGATGTTGTAGTGATCGCGGAACAATGTGAGGACTTCGTCCGCCTCGTTCATGCGCATCATGCCGTGGTCGACAAAGACGCAGGTCAATTGGTCGCCAATGGCTTGATGGATCAGAACGGCGGCAACTGACGAATCGACTCCCCCCGATAGGCCGCAGATAACTTTCCCCGAGCCAACCTGTTCGCGAATCAGTCTGATGGCCTCGTCCTTGTAGGCGGCCATGGTCCAGTCGCCAGACATGCCTGCGATGCCATGGGTGAAGTTGCGCAGCATCCGCGCGCCGTCCACGGAATGCACGACTTCCGGGTGGAACATGACCCCGTAGTAGCGCCGTTCCGGGTCGGCAAGCACAGCGCAGGGCGCGTTCGGCGAAGCGCCTTGCACGGCAAAACCGGGGGGCAATTCGGTCACCCTGTCGCCATGGGACATCCAGACCTCGGTCTGCTCGCCGGGGCCGGCGACACCTTCCAACAGAGCCGATTCCGCCGCCATTTCCACAAACGCGCGCCCGAACTCGCGGTGATGCCCGCCCTCGGCCTTGCCGCCCAACTGCTGCACCATGACCATTTGGCCGTAGCAGATGCCCAGCACGGGACAGCCACGCTCGAACACGGATTGGTCCGCGCGCGGTGCGCCTTCATCCTCGACTGAAGCAGGGCCACCGGAAAGTATGATGGCCTTGGGGTCCAACCGCGTGACCAGACCCGCATTCACAGACTGGAATGGATGGATCTCGCAATAGATGCCGGTCTCGCGCAGGCGACGCGCTATCAGCTGCGTCACCTGGGACCCAAAATCAACGATCAAACAGGTCTCGTGGTGATGCGATTCGGTCATGCCTGCCTCTTTTGACGCCCTTGCGCCCGTCTATAGGAGCAAGAACCGTCGCTGTCACCATGTCGGTAATGGACGGGCAGGGGGCGGAAACCTCGGAGTATTCCAGCATCTGGCGGCTATCTATGACGGTATCCGGGCAGTGTCCGCACACGCGCCGTTGAGAACGGGAGACATGGCATGATCGAAGGTGAACCTATCGGCGCTGGTCGCAAACGCACGCGCGGCGGTGGTGGAGCGGCTCGGCGGGCCGAACGCACGGCGCCCAAGCTGGAGGCCGCGCGGTTCATTGAGCGCAACATCCCGAACTTCGAGATCCTGAACGACGAGGCGCTGGAGATCATCGAGACCAATGCCGAAACGGTTTTGGAGGAGATCGGGGTCTGTTTTGTCGAGAACCCGAAGGCGCTGGAGCGTTGGCGTATGGCCGGCGCCGATGTGCGCGGTGATCGCGTGCACATCCCGCGCGGGTTGGCTCGCAAATTGTGCGCAACAGCGCCATCATCCTACACCCAGCATGCCCGCAATGCTGATCGCTCGGTCGAAATCGGCGGCAAGAACCTAGTGTTCGCGCCGGTCTATGGTCCGCCCTTCGTCCGAGATCTGGACGGCGGGCGGCGCTATGCGACCATGGCCGACTTCGAGAAGTTCGTGAAGCTGGGGTACATGTCCAAGTGGCTGCACCACTCCGGCGGGACCGTGTGCGAACCTACGGACGTCGCCGTGAACAAGCGCCATCTGGGCATGCTCTATGCGCATATGCGTTGGTCCGACAAACCCTATATGGGGTCGGTCACTGATCCTGTGCGGGCGGTCGATTCGGTCAGGATGTCCGAGATCCTTTTCGGAGGGCTCGACGACCGGACCGTGATGACGTCGCTCATCAACATCAACTCTCCGCTTACGTTTGACGGCGTGATG
>JBGCFK010000258.1:0-12311 GCA_045106875.1 Paracoccaceae bacterium
GTGCGGAGTCAACCAGAAACAGGACCCGGCGCAGATTTGCCGGCAGGGCCCGCAACCCGGCCCGCAGATGCCAGACCGAGGTAACGAAGCGCAGCGCAAGGGCCGACAGAAGCGCACCGCCCCCCACACCGGTCGCAAAGCCTACCAGCGCGGCAGGAACTGTAGTGATCAACAGGAGCAGTGCAATCCAGGACCCCGGCCCAGCCCAGCCCGTCGCAACTGCCATCCCCGCCACGCCGACGACAGGCGAGCCGAGCAGGAGGACCCCGACTCCTGTGCTTTCCAGCCACGCAAATAACCGCCCTCGCAGCACCGCAATCTCGACGACAATTGCCACGGCAACCGCCGCAAAGCCGGCCAGCGCATAGTTGGACAACATGTCCCAGCCATCGCCGGGTGCGCCCAACCACGTACCTAGAGCCCAGCCGCCCCCGAAGGCCAGCCCGGCATAGGCGATGATGACGATCCCAGCGACCCAGTCCCGCTGGATCGCGGGGGCCTTGTCTGTCCAGTTGTCCCACAACGGGTGGATCATGCGCACGCCCGCATCGGAGCGAAACAGCACGAAGGGGGCGGCCAGCACGCTGGTCAGCAGGTGCCATGCGAACCCGGTCCAAAGGTAGATGCCCCAGAACACTGCCACGGCCAGGACGGTTTCGAGGGTCGCAAGGGCGGATACCTTGCCCGCCGCGCGCGACTCGAAGCTGGACAGCCAGACGAAGTTCGCGAAGACCCCGCTTTGTGAAATCTGGTGTTTCAAACGCTGCCCCTGCCCTCAGTCGGGCAAGGATAGCGCGCTACCCGGATCAGGCCAAGCTGTTCAGGCGTCCACAGGTTCCCGCATTTCACCGCGCGCCACCGCGTCCGAGGGCTGCACCGGGTAGGCGCCCGAGAAGCATGCATCGCAGAACTGCGGCAGGTGCTTGTCACGGCCCGCAGGATGCCCGCAAGCGCGGTAGAGGCCGTCCAGCGAGACGAAACGCAGGCTGTCCACACCCAGATGCGTGCACATCTCATCCTCGGTCATGCGCGCTGCAAGAAGCTTGTCGCGCTGGGGCGTATCGACCCCGTAGAAGCAGGACCACTTGGTCGGTGGGGAGGCGATGCGGAAGTGCACTTCCTTCGCGCCTGCCTCGAGGATCATCTCCTTGATCTTCCGGCTCGTCGTACCGCGCACAACCGAGTCGTCTACCAGAATGACCCGCTTACCCTCGACGATGGCGCGGTTGACGTTCAGCTTCAGCCGAACGCCCATGTCGCGGATATGCTGCGAAGGTTCGATGAAGGTCCGTCCGACATAGGCGTTGCGGATAATGCCCATGGCGTAGGGGATGCCGCTTTCCTGAGCGTAGCCGATGGCCGCGGGGGTGCCCGAGTCGGGGACAGGGCATACCAGATCCGCATCGACGGGCGCCTCGCGGGCCAATTCGATACCGATCTTGCGGCGGGCTTCATAGACCGAAAGGCCGTTGATGACGCTGTCAGGGCGCGAGAAGTAGACATATTCGAAGACGCAGAACCGGGGCTCGGCCTCGTCGAAGGGGCGCGAGCTTTCGACACCCTTGTCGGTGATGATCACCATCTCGCCGGGCTCGATCTCACGCTCGAAACGAGCGCCAACGATATCCAATGCACAGGTTTCGGACGCAAGGATCCAGCCCGAGCCCAATCGGCCCAGCATCAAGGGACGCACACCGAGAGGGTCGCGCACACCGATCAGCTTGGTGCGGGTCATGGCAATGACCGAAAACGCGCCCTCGACCAGACGCAGCGCGTCCTTCATGCGGTCGGTGATGTTCTTCTGGATCGAGCGGGCCATCAGGTGCACGATGCATTCGGTGTCCGAACCCGACTGGAAGATCGAGCCGCGTTCCTGCAGTTCCTGACGCAAGCTGTCCGCATTGGTCAGGTTGCCGTTGTGCGCGATGGCACAGCCGCCCATGTGGAACTCGGCAAACAGGGGCTGAACATCACGGATGGCTGTCTGGCCCTTGGAGCCCGCCGTAGAGTAGCGGGTGTGCCCCAGTGCAATGCGGCCAGGCAGCAGGTCGATCACTTCGGCGCTGGTGAACTTGTCGCGCACATGCCCGATGCGGCGGACGGTGTTGAATTCGGGCGCGCTCAGATTGCCTTTGTCATCGGCGCGCGACCCGAAGGTGACGATCCCGGCGGCTTCCTGTCCACGGTGTTGCAAGGCGTGCAGGCCCAGAACCGCGTAGGTCGCAGCCTCATCAAGGCCGATGACCCCGTAGACTCCGCATTCCTCGCGCAGCTTGTCATCGTCAAACGGATTGGCAAGCCACGCGTCGGTTGCGGGGTCATCCATGCTTCGTTCCACCCTGGCTGTGCTGAGTCGCTGAGTTGTATACCCCGTGCAGGTTGCAGGGTCACCAACTCGTCACAATCATCTGGCGGAAATGATGCGCCTATATGGGTCATTCAGGCGCGTGCACAACTTGCGCGCGCAGCATTGGGCGCAGCGTACGCTCGATAGGAAAGTCAGTTGCGGGATCAGCTTTCGGTCTGCGGCGTGCCCGAAGCTTCGGGTGTTTCGCCAGCAGGACCCATCAAGGCATCGATGCGCTCGGTGAACCAGGCAGGCAGCTCATCGGGCCGGTGCTTGTCGATCATGGCAGCAGCTTCGTCGAACAACGGTCTGGAGGCCGCATTCTCGACAGCTGGCAGGACCTCTTCGCCCGCAAGGCCCGTGTAGATGAGGTAGGCCACTGCGATCAGGACAACCCCGCGCGCAACGCCAAAAAGAAAGCCCAGCGCCCGGTCCACCGGGCCAAGGACAGACTCCTGTACAACAGACGCGAAGATCGGCGTGAACACGGCCAGCACCAGCAAACCGGCAGCGACCACCAGCGTGAAGGCAGCGATCATCGAGATAACGCGGGATTTCTCAAGCTGAGCCCCGACCACGGGCAGCTCACGAATCAGAGGCTCGACCATCGGCGCGAAATAGAACGCTGCCAAGGCTGCCAAAATCCATCCGCCAATCGCAAATAATTCCCGCGTCAGACCGCGATTGTAAGCCAGAAAGGCAGACAACAGCGTGATAACAGCGACAACTGCATCCACGTACGTAAAGCTCATTTCACTCCCCCCGTATTGCCGGGTTCTCTTGCGCCAGCTTCGCGACTATCTCCGCCAAAGTACTGGCTGGATACAAGCGTATGCCTGATTCGCGCGGCATCTTCATCTGCGAAGGTACTATGGCAGACGAAAACCCCAGCTTTTCTGCTTCTTTCAAGCGTGCCTCCGGTTGTGGAACAGGCCTAAGCGCACCGGATAAGCTGATTTCTCCAAAAAGCACTGCATCTGCGGGCAATGTTTCTCCGGTCAACGAGGACACAAGAGCGCCCGCTGCGGCCAGATCTGCGGCAGGCTCCGTGATCCGAAGACCGCCCGCCACGTTCAGGTAGACGTCATGGCCCGCGAAGGCCACGCCGCATCGGGCCTCCAACACCGCCAGCACCATCGACAGCCGCGACTGGTCCCATCCGATCACTGCGCGCCTTGGCGTGCCCAGAGTGGACGGCGCCACCAGCGCCTGAAACTCGACCAGTACGGGGCGCGTGCCTTCCAGCCCTGCGAAGACTGCCGAGCCCGATGCAGCCTCTCGTTCACCCAGAAACAGCGCCGAGGGGTTGGAAACCTCGGCCAGCCCGGACCCTGTCATCTCGAACACACCAATCTCGTCGGCCGGTCCGAAGCGGTTCTTAACCGCGCGCAGGATGCGGAACTGGTGGCTGCGCTCGCCTTCAAAGTAGAGCACCGTGTCGACCATGTGCTCGACCACCCGGGGGCCAGCGATCTGGCCTTCCTTGGTCACGTGCCCGACAAGGATCACAGCCACGTTCCGCCGTTTCGCAAAGGACACCAGCTCGTGCGCCGACGCACGAACCTGGCTGACCGAACCGGGTGCCGAGTCTATATGATCCGCCCACATGGTCTGGATTGAATCGATCACCAAGAGATGCGGCTTCTCGGCCTCGGCAGTGGTCAGGATATTGCGCAGGTTGGTCTCGGCAGCCAGCATTACGGGCGCGCCTTCCAGCCCCAACCTGGCCGCACGCATGCGGACCTGGGCCGTGGCTTCCTCGCCCGACACATAGATTGTCTTGGCGCCTGCATTCGAGAACGCAGCCACGGCCTGCAGCAGCAGGGTGGATTTGCCGATCCCGGGATCGCCGCCCACCAGAATGGCCGAGCCCGGAACCAGCCCACCGCCCAGAACACGGTCAAGCTCTGCTATGCCCGAGGCCCCGCGCGGCGGGGGTGCTTCCTCGCCAGCCAGAGGAACCAGCTCGATGCTGCGGCCCTTGGCCGACCCAAGCGTCTTGGCGGCAGGCCCGGCAGCGGAGAGACCGGCATCTTCCTCCAACGTATCCCACGCACCACAGCCAGAACATTGCCCCGCCCATTTACGGCTGGCCGTTCCGCATTCGCGGCAGGCATATTGGGTGGTAGACTTGGCCATGTACGCGCCTTCAGAGCCTGTGCCCGGTCAGATCGGGTTCAGCGCCACATAGCCGCTTGCGAGCGCCAGCGCAAAGATCATGATCAGGACAGGGAAGATGCGGTAGAAACGCCGCTCGATCAGGATGGTCCATGCGGCAATGGGGATCAGCGCAAAAGCGATGACGCGCGCGCCGACCGGATCACGCCACAGGAACAGCACTGTCATGATTGCCATGACCACAATAAACTGAGCGGCGTGGACATAGCGTGCGCGGCCCTCCAGCAGAAGCACCTGCGTCAGCGAGTACATGGTCGCCAGGAACACCCCGATCCCGGCAAAGATGCCAATGATCAGCAGGATGGTCATTCCCATGTTTTGGACCATTCAGGCAGGCTCCGATTTCGTCTCGCCAACAAGGTTGGTGAATTCCTTGCGGGTCACCCAACTCACCCAGATCGAGGCAAGCACGCAGGCCGTGAACAACCAAAGCCCCCACGCGGTTTCGATATGGCCGAAGCCCACGCCTTTGACGACAACGACGTAAAGCGCGATCAGAAACACGTCCGCCATCGAGAGCTTGCCGATGGTCTCGAGCCAGGGCAGCGCCGCCGGGCCCAGCTTGCCGAAATGCACGGCGGACAGCATGATCGCCTTGCCATACGGGATCAGGACCGCCAGCACGGCGACCAGAACCGAGAGCGCAGGGTCGACCGCCCACAGGTCCACTACGCCCTGATAGATGGTGATGTTCTTGCCGGACCACCACGAGACCACGCCCGCCTCGGCCAGCGGCGCGAGCCACGCGGCAGGATACAGCATCAGCAGCAGAATGTTGATGGTGCGGGCAAGTGAAGTTGTACTTGGAATGGCGCCGGCCCTCGTTCGGATCGGTGCGAAACTAGGATCTGGAGACGTGATTGTCCACCGGATGTGCCCCTACTTTTTGGACGCGTAGGTGACCTTGATTTCTTCATAGTTCATTTTGAAGTCTTCGGCCGGGAGAGCGGACGACGCACCCGAAGTCGAATAGCTGGAGATCATCACACCGTCCATCGTGTATGATAACCCGCCGGTCGCCTGATCGAGATCGTCATCGGCCAGCACATCAGCTTTCTTTTGATCGGTCATGGTCTCTCTCCTGCAAATTGGTGACACCAGCATGTCCAATGCCCAATCGTCTGGCTGTACCAGATGCTACGACCCTCGCGGCTTCTTTCGGAAAACCACAGCAGCAAGCCGAGACAGATCGGGATGGCCAGCAACGGCCCGCCAAGGGCGACCAGCAGAGCTGTCGGGACGTGGAAACGGGCGAACTCGATCGAAGTGAACGCGATCACCTGATCGCTTCGATAGGCCCATCCGGCAAACCGTTTACGAATTGGTGGACATAGGCATTGTCGGTGCTCTCGATATCACCGACAGGGCCCTCCCATTGGATAACCCCCTCGTGCAGCATGGCCACACGGTCTGCAATCCGACGCACCGACCGCATGTCGTGCGTGATGGTCATCGCAGTCGCGCCAAGCTCGACCACGATCTCGCGGATCAGGTCGTTGATGACGTCGGCCATGATCGGGTCCAGCCCCGTCGTCGGCTCGTCGAAGAAGATGATCTCGGGTTCGGCAGCAATGGCGCGGGCAAGACCTACACGCTTTTGCATGCCGCCCGACAACTCGGCAGGGAACTGGTCGGCGACATCTGCCGTCAGTCCGACCCGGCGGAGCTTTTCGATGGCAATCTCACGCGCCTCGACCTTGGTCTTCCTGCGCGCGCCCTGAAGCAGGCGAAACGCCACGTTCTGCCAGACAGGAAGACTGTCAAACAGAGCACCGCCCTGGAACAGCATCCCCATCTTGTCCAGTTGAGCCTCGCGCACGCGCCCCGTGGCAAAGGTGACATCCTCGCCATCTACAAGGATCTTTCCAGCATCCGGCCGGACGATACCCAGCACACATTTCAGTGCCACTGACTTGCCAGTGCCCGAGCCACCGATGATGACAGTCGATGTACCGCGCGCCACATTGAGGTTCACGTTGTGCAGCACTTCCTTGGGGCCAAAGCGCTTGGCAACGCCCGTCATCTCGATCATGGCGCTCATGTGCCGAACAGCGCTTCGGTCAGGATGTAGTTCGAGGCCAGGATCAGAATGGACGCAGTGACCACGGCATTGGTTGTCGCGCGTCCAACACCCTGCGCGCCGCGGCCCGAATGGTACCCCTGATAGCAGCCCATCAGCGCGATGATGAACCCGAAGACGGCCGCCTTGATCAGGCCCGAGATCACATCGCCTGCTGTCAGGAAGTCGACGGTCGAATTGATATAGGTGCCCGAAGAAAAGCCCAGCCGCGTCACGCCAACGAGGAACCCGCCCATCACGCCGATAATGTCGCCCACGGCGGCCAGCACCGGCATGGCAAGGGTCGCAGCCAGCAGGCGCGGCGCGACGAGATATTTCATCGGGTTTGTAGAGAGGGTCGTCAGCGCGTCGATCTGCTCGGTGACACGCATGGTGCCAAGCTCGGCAGCGATGGACGCAGAGACGCGGCCCGCCACCATCAGGCCGCCCAGCACGGGACCAAGCTCGCGCACCATGGCGATGGCGACAATGTTGGGAACAACGGCCTCGGCATTGAAACGGGTTCCGCCGGAGAAAACCTGCAAAGCCAGCGCGCCGCCAGTGAACAGCGCCGTCAGGCCCACCACGGGCAGCGAGAAATACCCGATCCGCAGCAATTGGCGGCCAAGCTCGGACCAATACCAAGGCGGCAGGAACACATGCACGATGCCCGAGCCCGCGAACAGCACCACACTGCCCGTGGCCTGACAGAGACCCAGCACCGCAGCACCGATGGCGGCCAGAAAACCTTGAACTTGGGTAAGGATCGCAGAACTCCCTTGGAGACGTCAGACCCCGATATACCGACGTGCATAGCGGCTGCCAAGGGAGGTCAGGATCTCGTGGCCAATTGTCCCGGCGTCCCGCGCGAGGTCATCGATGGACTGATGGGGGCCGAGGATCTCGACCATATCCCCGGGCGCACAGTCGATGCCTGTGATATCCAGAGTGATCAGGTCCATCGAGACGCGGCCCGCGAACGGCGCAGCCTGGCCCGAGATGAACCCACATGCGCCGTGCGACAAGTGACGTATCAGCCCGTCGGCATACCCCGCGCTGAGGGTTGCGATGCGCGTTGGCCGTTCGACGATGCAAGAGGCACCATAGCCAACACTTTCACCTGCCGCGACATCGCGGATCTGAATGATGGGCGCGTGCAGCTGGACCACGGGCTCCGAATCCTCGAACGGCAGGCCGCCGAACAGCCCGATTCCGATCCGCACCATGTCGAAATGGAAATCCGGGCCGAGAAGTGCGCCCGCAGTGGCGGAAAGCGACTTCTGACCGGTCATGCCTGCTGTCATTTCACGGAATGCCGCGAGCTGATGCGCCGTGACAGGATGCCCCGGCACATCGGCGCAGCCCATATGGCTCATGACAAGCTTCACATGCGAGGACAGCGTACCGAGCGAAACCAACTCGTCTGCTTCCATGCCAAGCCGGTTCATGCCGGTGTCCAGCTGAATGGCAGCAGGACCGGCGGGACCAGAGAACCAAGCGTGGTATTGCACGGCGGAGTTCAGAACAGGGCGCAGGTCATACCCGGTGTAAAGCGCGGCTTCGGCCAGGCCGAAACCGCCCAGAATGTAGATCGTTGGATCCGGGCCAAGCGCCGCACGCAACTGCGCTCCCTCATCGGGCACGGCCACGAAGAACGTCTGAACTCCGGCGTTGACCAAAACCTCCCCGACTGTCCCCGCCCCGCAACCATAGCCATTTCCTTTGACAACGGCAGCGGCTTGGCAATCAGGGCCGACCATCTGGTCAAGCTTTCGCCAGTTTCGGGAAAGCGCCCCCAGATCGACAGTCAGTTCGGAAGTCAGGGACCCACTCATGCCAGCCATACACGCCAAGGTCCGCCGCGGGCGGGGCGGGTGGGATGGCGATACCTTTGATCAGACACAAGCTCGCAAGGGAGCGCGCGGCGGACCGTCCCGACCGTCAAAATGCATCCGCGTCCAGGTTGCCACCACCACCGCCATAGCGGCCCACTTCGCGGACCGGGTCGGAGAACTTGGTGAAACTGTCCTCGAAATGCAGATCCACCGTGCCAATCGGTCCATGGCGCTGCTTGCCGATGATCACTTCGGCCCGCCCGTGCAGCTTCTCCGCTTTTGACTGCCAATCCGCGAATTTCTCATCATCCTCAGGCGGTTTCATCCGATCGTGATAATAGCTCTCACGATAGACGAACATCACCACGTCGGCATCCTGCTCGATAGAACCAGATTCGCGAAGGTCGGAGAGCTGCGGCCGCTTGTCCTCGCGATTCTCGACCTGACGCGACAGCTGCGACAGCGCGATCACGGGAATGTCCAGTTCCTTGGCGATCGCCTTCAGGCCCTGGGAAATCTCCGACACCTCGTTGACGCGTCCCTGATCCTTAGAAGACGCGGGGCGCACCAGTTGCAGGTAGTCGATCACCAGCACGTCGAGGCCGAACTGGCGCTTCAGACGGCGGGCACGGGCGGCGACCTGGGCAATCGACAGCGCAGCGGTGTCGTCGATATAGAGCGGCACGCGTTCCAGCTCGCGCGCAACTTCGAGGAAGTTACGGAACTCGCCTTCGGACAGCTTGCCTGACAGCAATTCATGGGACTTGATCCGCGCCTCGGCAGCCAGAATACGGTTGGCAAGCTGTTCGGAGGACATCTCGAGCGAGAAGAACCCGACGACACCGCCATCTACGGAGCCCTCGGAGCCGTCCGGCTTGGTGCCCTTCTTCTGCTTCTGCGCGATGTTGAAGGCGATGTTTGTTGCGAGTGCGGTCTTGCCCATCGAGGGCCGACCCGCCAGAATCAGCAGATCCGAGGGGCGAAATCCGCCCAGCTTGTAGTCCAGTTCCTGCATGCCCGAAGAGATCCCGGCCAGCCCGCCACCTCGCTGGAAGGCCGCATTGACCATGTTCGCCGCATCTTCGGCAGCCTTGGCAAAGCTGACGAAACCGCCGTCGTATTTGCCCTTTTCCGCAAGTGTATAGAGCCGCTGCTCGGCGGTTGTGATCTGCTCCGGAGGTTCCTGATCTTCAGTGAAATCGCAGGCGCGGTGCTGGATCTCCTCACCAATGGTAATCAGATCACGCCGCGTGGCCAGATCCCGGATCGTCTGGGCATAATCCTTGGCCGCAACAATCGAGACCGCAGCACCCGCGAGGCGCGCCAGATAGTCCGTGCCGCCCAATTCTTTGAGACCTTCATCATCGGCAAGGAAGGGTTTTAGCGTCACCGGCGAGGCCAGCGCGTTCTTCTGGATACGTCCTGCCGCCGCAAGATATATGCGGCCGTGCACCGGATCATAGAAGTGGTGCGCTTCGACGATCGCAGCAATCCGGTCGAAGATTTCGTTGTTCAACAACAGGGCGCCAAGCAGCGCCTGCTCTGCTTCGACGTTGTGCGGTTGAATCCGCGTCTCTGTAATCTGACTGCCGTCTGCCATCGTGCCCTCGTCTGTTCAGCGCGAGTCCGGGGCTAGATGTTCCGCGCTTGGGAGCCAAGACTACCAGATAGGGGATAACGGGGATAGTCCGGGATAACATCGGGGATAACTCCCAACGCCTTTTAACGTTTGAATAATTTTCTGTGGACCGTTTCGTGGAGCGTTTGTGTACAGTTTGTGGAGCGTCAGAATCCGATCATCGGGACCCTGAAAACAGAATCACTCTACAGCTATCTATCGAAAGATAGTCATCTACCAAGTGATAGATAGCGTCGTTATACCTGTGGAATGGCCACGCCAATCATACTGTCGCGGGTGACAATCTCTGCAAGCTGTTCCGCGGACCAACCATCGGTCCCGGCTGGGCGCGCGGGCAGCACCAGATAGCGCATGTCAGCCGTCGAGTCGTGAACTCTCACCTGCACATCATCCGGCAGATCAAGCCCGAACTCGGACAGCACCTTGCGCGGCTCCTTCACGGTGCGTGAGCGATAGGCCCGCGTCTTGTACCAATCCGGCGGCAGACCAATCAGATTGCGCGGATAGCAAGAGCAAAGCGTGCAGACGATGACATTGTGCGCCTCAGCCGTATTCTCGACCACCAGCAGCTTCATGACGTCGACGGGAAAACCCATCTCCTCACAGGCCTTGGAGCCATCAGCCAGCAGCCGCGCCTTGAACTCGGGATCAGTCCATGCCCGCGCCACGACCTTGGCACCATCGGCAGGCGCACGACGATCCATGGCTTCAATCTGCGCGGTGATCTCGGCAGGCGTGGTGATGCCCTTCTCGACCATCAGTTCACGCACGGCAGTCTCCATGCATTGCCAGTAGGTCAGCGGGCCGTCATTGTCTTCGCGGTATGGATGCCCGGAGGGCGACAGATGATCGTGGTCGTGATGATCATGGGGCATCAGAGGGCCTCCAGCCAGTGTTCGAATATCTCGATATCGAGGGTATCATCAGGGCGTTCCGCTCCAGCTCCCCAGATCTCGGCCATGGAAAAGCGCACGCGGTAGAGCGGCACATCAGGCCCATCGAGGCGATTGTACGCCAGTTCTTCCGGGTTGCCGAAGGCGCCGCAGATCCGCTCCACCCGCCCCGTCTTGCCTCGACAGTACCACGGGGTGCGCAGATGCCCGGGTGCGATTCCCGTCTTTACACGGACAGCCTGACCTGGAGATAGATAGGGGTCTCCCTGCGGATAGGGAGGTTGAAAAGATGGCGGCGATACGACCGGCAAACTCACTTCTGTGCCTCCGCGTAAGTCTCTCCACGGGCACGGATTTCTTCCATCTTGGCGTTCAGTTCGTCAGTGGTGAACGCGCCCTCGGCCATCAGGTTCTGACAGGTCGCAAGCATCCAGCGTTCGTAATAGGTCATGGTCTCGAAGGCTTCCTCGCCCATGTCCTCGAGCGCGCGGCGCAGGCCATCCACGGTGAAATAGCCTTTGTTTGCAGAGATCTGGCGGACGGCGTCCACGCGCTTTTCCCAAAGAGCGAAGTCATGTTCGCTGGGCTCTATCGAGCCTGCGTCCCTGCCGCCCATATCGTGCCAGCGTCGGCCTGCGAGGTTCGGGTCTTGTGATTTGTCATGTGCCATGTGTTGACGCTAGCAAGGGTCGGCCCCGACGCCAAGCCCGGAACGCGAAATCGGACATTCGCTGCTGCAGCGCGGCCGCGGCACTGTCCAGGGCATCCGCCGCCGGACCGATCAGGATACAGGCGCAGCCGCCACCCGCCCATGGGCTCGCGTTCAGACCTGCAATCTTGATGGATTTGCGGTTCGCTTCGCCGTTACCCCGAATGGTGCAAAACGCGACCGGCCCCCACATCGTCGAGGAATGCCAGTTGCGCCAACGGTGCTCCTTCAAAGTTCAGCATCTGTGCACGTTGATAGGTCATTCCCTCCACGGGCCAGTGCCTCGGTGTCAGTGCCTCAAGCCCGTCCCTGACCTCGTTCTCAAAAGACATCGCCATATCGTGAATATTCTTCGTCGTCGTGTGAACTAGCTCTCAAGGGATACCGCAGTCAGCTTTGAAAACTCTTGGGAGGACTCCATGAAACAACTGTTTGCCGCCGCCGCCATCGTGGCCCTCACAACCGCTGGTGCCATGGCGGGTGGCGAGACCCCGCGCCCAGCGGACGCTAAAGTCTACTTCATCAATCTCAATGACGGTGACACCGTGAAGAACCCGGTGAACATCAAGTTCGGCCTTTCCGGCATGGGCATCGCGCCCGCCGGTGTCGAGAAAGACAATACCGGCCATCACCACCTCATCATCAATGAGA
>JBGCFK010000259.1:0-6333 GCA_045106875.1 Paracoccaceae bacterium
ATCCTGTGTGGGTCGAACCCCGGCAACGTGGGGCACGGCTGGGTGAAGCGCGCCTTCATTGAGCCGAAGCCTCCGATGGAGATATGGCGGGCGCCCAAGTCCGAGGGCGGCATGCTGCGGCAGTTCATCCCGGCCAAGCTGCAGGACAATCCCTCCCTGATGGAGACGGACCCGAATTACTCGGATCGCCTCGAAGGTCTGGGCTCAGCCGCGCTGGTGGAGGCCATGAAGGACGGCTCGTGGGACGTGATCGAGGGCGCGTTCTTTGACAAGTGGTCCTACGACAGGAATGTGGTCGAACCGTTCGCCATACCCGAGTCGTGGGGCCGGTTTGCGTCTATGGACTGGGGCTACGCCAAGCCGTTCTCGTGTCACTGGTGGGCCGTGGCGGATGGCGACTACGGGCCGTTCCCGCGCGGGTCTCTGATCTGCTACCGGGAGTTCTACGGGCAGGCCGACGACAGCGAGAAGATGGACGTCGGCGTGCGCATGGAGGCGGAGGACTTCCGGGACAAGTTCCTTGAGATGAATGGCGACGATGAGCTGGCATACATGGTGGTTGATCCGGCGGCATGGGGGACGCAATCGGGCCCGAGCGTGGCCGAGAAGCTGTTCAATAAGGGCGAGGGGATCAAGAACCTTCGCAAGGCCGTGAATAGGCGCGTCGGTAACGACGGTGCTGCCGGCGGTTGGGATGAGATGCGGGCCCGGATCAAAGGCGTGGAATGCAATGACGGGGTGAAGCGCCCGCTGTTGTACTTCTTCTCCACCGCGGTTCATGCAATCCGCACGATTCCAGAGCTGATTCACGACAAGGTTCGGCCCGAGGATTTGAACACGAAGCAGGAGGATCACGCCGCGGATGATACGCGCTATGCCTGCATGACGCGGCCTATCGTGAAGCGGAAAAAGGGTGGCGGGAAACCGGCCAAGGAGAAGGCGGGCACTGTCATTGACGGAAAGGCTATACTTCCGGGGCTTAGTGATGATATTGGATTATCCAACATGCGAGATGTCGACAGATGAATGATCCAACCACAGCCACGGAGTCCGGCATTGAAAGCCGCGAGGAGACCTTTGGCGTAACGCCATCGGGCGATGCGCGCTATTGGATCAGCGAAATCGAGATCGCCGAGAAGGCGCACAAGCCTTGGCGGGATAAGTCCAACGAGATCATCAATCGCTATCGCGGCAAGAAGAAGGGCCAGGACAGCAAGATGAATATCTTGTTCGCCAACGTGCAAACGTTGCAGTCCACCATGTTCCAGAAGGTGCCGGATCCGGTCGTGGAGCGCCGGTTCCGTCAGAAGTCGCCGATCGCTCGCACAATCGCCATCGTGATGGAGCGCGCCGTGCGGTACTCGGTGGACGAGTCTCGCGCGGATGAGGTGTTCCGCTCGGTGCGCGACGATTACTTGCTGACCTCGCGGGCGACTTGCAAGGTGATCTATCGGGCGGACGTGTCCGGCGATGACACGAGCGATCCGGAAGCTGTCCCATCGATCGACTTTCAGGAGTGCAGGCTATCCCCGGTGCCGTGGAGCGACTTTCTCGTCAATCCGGAGGGTATCTGGACGCAGAAGCGGTGGGTCGCATTCCGCACGCGCTACAATAAGCGCGGCCTGATCGAGCGCTTTGGCGAGGAGACGGCCGACAAGGTGATCGCCAAGTCGACAGAGAAGAACCGCGAGTCCTCTAACAGCGTCGAGAGCGTCATGTTCCGTGAGGCCGTGGTGTGGGAGCTGTGGGACAAGACGGATCGCAAGGTGGTCTGGGTGTGCCCTGATTGCAATGAGTTCCTGCTTGATGAACGGGATGATCCGTATGGCCTGAAGGACTTCTTTCCGTGCCCCAAGCCCATTCAGCTGATTGAGGTCTCCAGCGACTCCACGCCCGTCGTGGAGTATTCGCTGTATGAGGATCAGGCGGCCGAAGTGAACCGTCTCACGCGGCGCATCTACAGCCTGTCCGACAAGATTCGAGCGGTCGGGTTGTTCGCCGGCAGCCAGGGTGAAGCCCTGCGCAACATGTTCCAGCAGGAAGACGGTACGATCATTCCGATTGAGGATTTCTTCGCGCTGCAAGAGCGCGGCGGATTGTCCGGCGTGCTGGAATGGGCGCCGATCATGGAGATGGTCCAGACGCTGAACCAGCTCTACATTGCGCGCGAGAGCGCCAAGGGCGATCTGTACGAGATCAGCGGCATGTCCGATATCATCCGGGGGCAGGGCAAGGAACGGGAAACCGCCGCCGCGCAGCGGATCAAGGGGCAGTTCGCCACCCTTCGCATCGATGAGCGCAAGCGCCAGTTCGGCCAGCTCATCGCCGAGAGTTACGGCATTATGGGCGAGATGATCGCTGAGCATTTCGAGCCTGAGTTCCTTGCCGCCATCTCTGACTATGAGATGCCGATAACCAAGGAGGAAGCCGAGGCTGGCGCGGCGCAGAAGATGCGACAGATGCGTCAGGCCGCGCAGGTGGCGCAGCAGCAAGGGCAGCAGCCCCCACCGATGCAGCAGGTGGAGCCGGAACTGTCGTGGGAAGAAGTGACCGAGGCGCTGCGCAGCGACTTCAAGCGCAGCTACATGGTGCGCATTGAAACGGAGGACACCGTTGAGGTGGATCGCCAAGCCGAGAAGCAGCAGCGGATCGAGTTCGTGACAGCCTTCGTGCAGCTTCTGCAAGCGATGACTGCAGCCGTGCAGGGCGGCCTGCCTTGGCCCATCGCCAAAGAGATCATCATGTTCACTGTCCGGGGCTTCTCGAAGGCGCGCACGCTGGAGGAGGTGCTTGAAGACTTCGAGCCGAACCAACAGGCCGGGCAGCAAGAGGACGGCGGCGAGGCCATGAAGATGGCCGTTGAGCAGCTGAAGGCGCAGGTCACGCAGATGCAGATTGCGGCAGAAGCGCAAGAGGCTGCTCGCGATCGCACACACGAGTCTCGGGAGAACGCGGCGGATCGCAGCCTGGAGCGGGAGCTGCAGGGCGATCAGCTCGAAACGCAAATCGAAACTGCAGAGATTGGAGCACGGGCGCGTCCAGCGCCTGCCACCACGTAAGGGGGAGATTATGGGTCTCACAACGCAAAGCGCGTATGAGCGCATCTTTGGAAAGTCACGCCCATCGGCGGAGCGGGGAACGGTTTATCGCGAACGACCTCCAGTCCGCCGCAACTCACATCTTGCCACACCTCGCATTGGCGGGTCGGACACCATGCAGCCGACGCAATCGATGGTTGATGGCAAGATGTTCGATTCCAAGTCCCAGTATCAGGCGCATCTCAAGGAGAATGATTGCCATGTGATCGAGGCGGGAGAGCCCGTCACCCCGGTTAGCCAGCATCAGGAGGTCACGGCGAAGGACGTGCGTGATGCTGTTCACAAGACCCACGCCGATCTCGGCTTGGGTGCAATGTAATTTGGCAGGAGGAACATAGCCATGGCAGATGAAGAAAAGAGCTTCGTTGAGGAAGCTGAAGAAATGATGCGCAATTTTCTGGAGGGCGGTGACGATGACGATTCAGGCAGTGGAGCCCCAGCCGAAGTCGCGGGCGCGGATGATGCTGACGTCCCGGCAGACGGACAAGTCCCAAGCGATCAGGATGATCCGGAAACTCCACCCGCAGGCGAACCCGCGTCAGACGACGGAGATGTTCCAGGTGCTGCTGCAGCGGATGCACCAGCCGAGCCCGCAACCCCCAATGCCGCTGATGAGCCTGCAGCGAATGCCGACGTAGCCAGCGATACTCCGCCGGCCACGCCGCCGGTCGAGGCGCCGATCAGCATGACGGCGGAGGAGAAGGCGGCTTTCGAGCAGCTGCCTCCGAACATGAAGCAGTTCGTCTCTCGCCGAGAGACGCAGCGCGACCAGCACCTCAACAGCCGCATGCAGGACACCGCAGCCCTGCGAAACGACTTTGAGCCGGTGCAAGCCATGTTCGAGCCGTATCGTGACAAGCTGAAGGAGACGGGCCTCACGCCCGCCGATTACATCCACCAGCTCGTCAATATGGACATGATGGCGAGCGCCGATCCCCTCGGGTATGTGGCTCACATTGTGGGTCGCCTGCAGATCGACCCGCGCCATGTTGCTGCCAAGCTCGGCATCAAGGACACGTTTGGGTTTGACGACGCGGCACTGCCTCCGCCACCAGCCGCACGTCCGGTGCCTCAACTTCCGAACCCCGCGCAGATCGCGCAGGACCGGGAGCTGAATCGCCTGCGCGCGGAGAGTCCCAATAGCCCGGAGTCTCAGCTTCAGGCATTCACCTCCGCCGTGAATGCGGACGGGTCTCTGATGTATCCGCACGTCAACATTCTCGCCAATGAGATGGCCAAAGAACCCGTTGCTGAAATTGGTCTTGATCAGGCTTACAGAAACGTGGCACAAAAACATGGACTACCGCTACCCGTGTCCCATCCGGCACAGGTGCTTCAGCCACAGCAGGCAGCTGCCCCACAGCCCCATCCTGCACCGGCACCGGCACCCTCGCAGGAAGACACCATTGCGGCAGCCAAGGCTAAGGTAGCGAAGGCTCGCCGTGCAAGCGGTGTTGCCCCATCCACTCCTGCGTCACCCCCCACACCGCCTGATACGTCGCAAATGACCACTGCCCAACTGTTGGAACACAACTTTGCGCAGATGGGGGCAGATCAGGCATAAGTCTCAAATCCTAGATTTTACAACATCTAGGACGCTAACAGGAGGCCCCAATGGCCGCAAACGCATCATACAGTGAAGCGATTGTTATGACGCTGAACAATCTTCGTCCGCGTCTCTACGACAACGTTTCGAACAACAACGCTCTGCTCCGCCGGCTGAAGTCGAAGGGCAAGATGGAGAAGGTCGACGGCGGCCGGGAAATCCAGCTTGATCTCGAATACGCCGAGAACGGCACCATCAAGGACTACTCCGGGTACGAGATGCTGAACATCTCGCCATCCGAGGTGTTCACTGCGGCCACCTTCGCGTGGAAGCAGAAGGCTGGCGCCGTATCGATGTCCGGCCTTGAGCAGCTGATCAACTCCGGCCAGTCGGCCCGGTACAATCAGTGGGCCAAGCGGATCGACAACCTGAACAAGTCGATGTCCAACGCGATCGCCGAGGATATCTACTCCGATGGTACGGGTTCGGCCGGCAAGCAGATCGGTGGCCTTCAGCTCCTCGTCCCTGATGTGAACACCAACACCGTTGGCGGCATCAACGCGGCGACGTGGGACTTCTGGCGTAACCGCGTCTACTCGTTTGCTGCCAACGCCCTGACCGCTGGTCCGGCAACCATCCAGGCTGCCATGAACCAGATGTACCTGAACCTGTGCCGCGGCACGGATCGTCCGGACCTGATCGTGTGCGACAACACGTACTACGATCACTACTGGCAGTCCCTGCAGCAAATCCAGCGCATCACCTCCGCCAATGGCGTGGGCGAGGCTGGTTATGCGCGGCTCAAGTTCATGGGCGCTGACGTCGAGTTCGACGGCGGCCTCTGGGGCTTCGCGCCTTCCGGCATGTATTTCCTGAACACGGAATACATCTACTTCATGACCCACAAGGATCGCGACTTCGTGCCGCTGCCCAAGTCGCATGCTGTGAACCAGGACGCAGAGTCCCAGATCATCGCATGGGCAGGCAACATGGCCACGTCCAACCGCATCCTTCAGGGCCGCATCATCGACTAAGGGGTTGGGGCTTAGGCCCCTCCCTTCACTCTCTCGAAAGGACAAACACAGATGTCTCTTACCCCCCAAGTCGAACAGTGGATGTGGACCGATCCGGTTCTCGGCCTGCCTTCGATCCGCAAAGCGCACGAGGTCGACCAGTACCTCAACGAAACGTATCTGGCCTACCTTGGCTACACCGGCGGCGCCCAGTCCCTGAAGGGCAACCACTTCGGCAAGGTTATGCTGGTGAAGACCACGCTGACCGACCTCGCCGTTGGTGAGTTCGTTGTGGTCGACCGCTCGACCTATCAAGCCGTGCGCACGAATGGCGTCCTGACGGGCGACATCGGCGTTGTGCTTGCCGTGCAAGAAGCAAGCTCCACCGCGACGGAGTTCTTCATCCCGATCCTCGTAGAGGGTCAGGTGGCCGCCAAGGTCGACGCTGCCGTGACCGCGGGCGCTCAGCTTTACAGCGACGCTGCCGTTCCGGGTGCGGGCTACGCTGCCGCGGGCCTGATCATGCCGGGCGTCAAGGCGATCACCGCCGCCGCCGTTGTTGCGGCCACGACGGGTGCAACCGGCCTGACGCGCGACTACGCCATCGGCGAGGCGCAAGTCTACCTGAACGCTCGCGACGTTTAATCGACAATCTGGCGGGGCTGCCCGAGTGGCC
>JBGCFK010000026.1:0-7679 GCA_045106875.1 Paracoccaceae bacterium
AATCGCTTGGATACCGCAGTTGGTCCCGGTTATGCTGATCGCGAGCGGTATCATTCCAAGGCATGTGATCCTCCATCTTGGTGACAGAGGCGGTGAATCACAAACCACTGATATCGCTCAACTACTTTTAAATCGGGCTCTGAGATGATTGTGTGGTCAGGCGCCAACAAAGATGTCAATCACCCTGTCCGGATCCTCTTCGTCGATCCAGTCTTTCCAAATGTTCCGGAAACAAACTGATCTGATCGCGGTTTGCGCCCTTTATAGCGCCCGCCATGCCTGCCTCAAATCATTGGACACCAGCATATACAAACCCCGAGTTCACACACAGCCTCGGGCCATTGCGGACAGTCGCCTTGGCACTTTATGCTGAACGGTCGCTTCACCAGACCGGCCATTCGGCACGTATGCGGAGTTGAGCCCATAGCCCACGGCAGAAGTGCGGATTTTGCTGCCGTTCAGCGACAGCAGTTGAACGCCTGCTCCCCCAGCTGAACGATCGTCTATGATCCAGACACACTGAATACAGAAAGCGCTAGCGCAAGTGTCGCTTTGGGATCTTGCCCTCTGGTACGCAGGTCTAACGCCAGCCCGATTTGTGCCTGAAGGTACTGTGCACCCAATTCGTCCGGGATATCGCCCGACCAATCACCTGCTGCACGTGCTTCTCTGAGGACCTTCGAGAATGCCGTGAATGCCATGTTTTCGATATGCCCCATCAGTTCCTGGGTTTCAGGTCCCATCTGAGTCTTCACTGCTCGCATCTTGACGAACAGGCAACCTTGTTCATGAAGCTCGTCTTCTGCAACCAATTGCACAATTTGCCTGATCTTGCTTGGGAAGCTGTCGGCACTTTGGGTTATCGCCAACATTTTACTGAGCACTTGATCGCCGTAGTGCGCTAGCGCGGCGTGCGCGAGTCCATCGTCATTGCCGAACTCACGATACACTGAAGGTTTCGAAACACCTGCCATCTGGCAGATCGCATTCAGCGAAACTTTGGTCGGCCCCTGCGCCCAATAGGCTCGCATCGCAACGTCTGTAACGTATTCTTTCTTAAGCGTTTTTGGCCGGCCACGAGTTTGCTTATCTGGAGTATCAGGCATTAAAGTACCATGTGGTAGTTTATTGTTGACGGAGCGCTCGCATTATTTGTACCAATCAGTACCAAAATGTAAACAGAGAGATGAACCATGAAAATTCTGATGACCGCTGCCGTTGCTTTTGTCGTCGCGCACGCTGCATTTGCAACCGAGCAGGACAACAAGGAGCACCATGTTGCTCTTGAGAATGTCGAATGGGTCGACGCTCCGATCCCCGGCGTGCAACTGGCCCATGTCTGGGGGGACGCCGCCACAGGTGCAGCGTGGCTGTTAAAGTTGGACCCCGGTGTGGCCCTCCCAAGGCATACGCATACGCATGACTATTGGGGACTGAGCATTCAGGGGACATGGGTGCACATTGAAAGTGACGGCACTGAAGTCGTCACCGTTCCCGGTGACTATTCACTTGTGGAGGGAGGAATGGTGCATGCAGACCGCTGCGATAGCGACATGCCATGCATTGGCTTGCTTGACTTTAGCGGCCCGCGTGACGTGGCCCTCGCTGAATAGACGCTGCAGTGAAAACGGTGATCAGCCACGCCTCCGGGCTAGGCTGATCCATAAAGATGCTTGGACAAACCTTACCCTTCGAATTGACCGACAAGCCATGTCTTTACAGCGTCGATCTCATGTGTTGCTGCCATTTCTTTTGGTCGGACAAACCAATACGCGTGGCTGGCATCCAACGACAGACAAAAAGGGGCCACGAGCCGCCCAGTTGCGATGTCATCCGCGACAAGCAACGATCGTCCAAGGGCTATCCCTTGCCCCTCGATCGCTGCCTGCAAAATTGCGCCATCGTCCCCGAGGTGTGGTCCGGTGATTGGGGGTTGCTGGCACCCGGCGGCTTCGAACCATGTGGGCCAGTCTTCGGGAATGTCTCCGCAAAGAAGCGTGGCGCGGCACATGTCGGCTGGTTCGTACAACGCATGACTTTCGGCATAGTCCGCGGAGCATACGGGCGTTATGGTTTCAGTACCGAGCTTGAACGCTTCCAGTTCGCGTGAGGGCGCAGGGCTATAGCGGATGGCAGCGTCAACACCTTCAGAGGCAAAATCTACAAGATGCCGAGAGGCCGTGATGCGAAGATCGATGTCCGGGTTCGCTGCCATGAAATCAGCCAATCGTGGCGCAAACCAGCGTGCTGCCACCGATGGCAACATCGAGAGCGTGACAAACTGATCGGATCGACGCGCGTCTGCCACTGCGGACCAGGTGTGTGCGAATACCTCAGCCAACTGGCCTGCCAATCGCTTGCCTACCGGAGTCACGCTTAGCCTTGCGCCGTTCCGTACAAACAGCGCAACGCCAAGCGTTGCCTCCAGGTCCGAGACCTGACGCGATACACCGCTCTGGGTGATGCCAAGCTCCTCTCCAGCAGCAGTGAAGCTGCCACAGCGGGCGGCAGCCTCGAAAACCTGAAGGGATCGCAGCGGTGGCTTGGCATGAGTCTGGCGCATGCTGACTCTCAGGTTTTCTCATTTAATCAGGATTGTCACTTCATCTAGCATGAGCAAAACTCAGATGATAGACTGGACATTCCATGGCAGACGCCTCCTCAACACCGCTCACATCCTCCGGCTTGAAAAGACAAGTTCCAGATTTGCCATTGGTGATCTGGATGGTTCTCCTGACCATTGGGCTTGGGTTGTCAGCGGGGATGGGCGCAGGCGAGGTCGTAGTGCAGTTCAACATGGGGTTTGGAACGGCTGTCGGCGAGTTCGCCTTGATACTCTTGCCGTCGTTTACCCTTGCTGCGGCGCTATCGCGCCAGAATATCGCCTCAAAGGCAGCGGGCCTGACGGTCGCGCTGGCCTCGCCGGTGGCGGGCGCTGGCATGATCTGTCCCGACACCGCCTATGCCGCGCTTTCTCCGGCGGCAGGGCGCTACAAGATCGACACGGCATTCGGGGCTTATGCGGGGTTCAAGTTGCTCTATCCAGCAGGTCCCCTAATCGTCGCGGCCGGGCTTGGTGTCACGGGTTCGACGGGTGTTGAGCCTGCCGTCTTGTTAGTGTGCGGCACGCTTCTGGCACTGCCGGTCTGGGTGGCAGGTGTGGTTTGGGGACGCTTCGCGACCAGAGATAGGGAAGCGAAAATCGACGCGAAAAGCCAGGTAGATAATGGACGCTTGCTGAGGGCTTTCGCACCGTTTCTGATAGTGGCGGGCCTGTTGATCCTTGGTGGCCTGGTCGGGACGACCGATATTGGCGCATTGGACTTTATTTTGCTGCCCAAAGGCGCGCTGATCGCCGCCGCGGTTCTCGCCTTATTGCAAACGAAATCTGACCAACGGCGCGAATGTCTGGACAGTGCGGTTCGAAGGACAGGATCGCTTTTATTGGTCATTGGCGCAGCGAGTGCGTTCGGGGCAGTGCTTACCGGAATGGTCGCACTGGATCGCCTGGTGCCACAGGGCGACGGGGCGCTCACGCTGATTGCGTTGTTTGGTTTGACCGTTCTTTTTAAGCTTGCCCAGGGTTCTTCCATGGCGACCTTTGCCGCCACCGCGCCCGTTGCAGCGCCGATTGTGCTGGCCAGCGGCGTCAACGAAATTGCCGCCGTCTTCTCGATTTGCCTTGGCTCCTTTATCGCAATCCTGCCCAACGACAGCTACTACTGGCTGATCCGGCGAGATGCTCTGGCTCCGGAGCAAAGCGAAGGGCGGTGCATTGGCATTCTGGCGGGCGGGGCAATGGTGCAGGCGTTGGTCGGCATGGTCGTTCTTCTGGCTGTAGCGGCCCTTTTGCCCTGATGAATATAGCAATCCGAAGGCTGGCATTAACGGACGTCGCCGGAATAGCCGTGATCAACGCGGAAGGCTTAGCAACGGGTCGATCCACCTTCAGGGATGCGCCGCATGACCATGACAGATTAAGTGCGAGGTATCGCAGGCGGACTTGCGCCGATTGCAGAAGGCGCCAGCCGCTGTCGCGGCCTGGGCCGGTGTCAGCCCGACCTCCATCCGCAAGGTCTACCAAGGAGTTGGCGAAGTCTCGATCTATGTCTCGACGACACGACAAGGACTCGGTTGCCGCATTTCAAAGGACTTGGTGTTCGCGTATGAGAGCACCGGAAAATGCACGCGTGTTGCCCCGATCTTCCCGGAAAACAAAGCCAGCCTTTCACTGCACGCTGTTTTGGGCTTCAGGATTGTTGGCACAAGAAGGAGTTTAGGCAAGGCGGGCTAGGCTCAGGAATCATAAACAAAATATGACCGTTGATGCGATGCAGGTCGCCGACATGAAAGCATGGGCGCAACGGTCGTAGCGGGTTGCGATCCTGCGCCGGTCTTTCAGCGCCCCACACATGCGTTCAACCAGTTCCACTGCTTGCCGAGGACTTCGCCGTGTTCGATCGATTTCCTACGCTGCTTGCGGCCCGGGATGCAGGGTGCGATGCCCTTTGTCCGTCCGATTGGGCGAGGAATGCCCATTTTTGAGCATGCTGGCCGCCGCCCCGTGCGCCTTGAGGTGCGTCGCGTAGATCATCAAAGTGTCGGTCGCGGATCTCGTCGCAGCCCGCTCCTCGAAGATCCGATAGACCGGTGCGGATGACACGGATGATGCCGGAGATCACTCGGTGGTCATCGACCCGATCCCCCCCGGGCGTACTTGGTAGCAAGGGCTGCGGGCGGCCAAACTGGTCATCAGAGAGCCAGAAGTGGTGATCGGACATGGCAAACTCACGATATTTAAGAGTGTGACTCACATCCCAACCTCTATGGAAATCCCGGTTGTGGGTCTTGAGCCGAGCAGGATCTAAACTGCACGCAGGTCGCCCATCTTCTTGTGGATCGGCAAAGCCTTTGTCCCGAGCAATAAATGGGTGCTGTGTTCCTCGGCCGACTGGCCAATGACTTCGACCCATTCATTGGCCCCTCGGACGTACTGTCGCGCACTGCTTTGTCTCGGCGGCCACGGCGATGTCACCAATGTGGATCTTCACGAGGTCACAGCCGCGGTGTTTTGAGGCGATCGCCAGATCGAACAAAGCTATGATGGGATGTGGGGCTTGTCGTCGTGAAAGCCCCGAAGAACTGACTTCTGAATGTCAGCCGGCGCGACGGAGCCTGCTCGAAAGCGATCATAGTAGAGCTTGAGCTAACCCGCGAAAGTCGAACATCGTGTAGCGCCGTTCCATGAATCTGTACTGACGGTCAGGGCTTGGTTCAATCTTCAAAGAAGTCGACATGCTCTTCGCGTATCTGACGGATGGTTTGGTCCAATCGGCTGAGATGCAGCCTCACAATCATCTCGGCATCCGCAACTCTACCTGCAAGAATCGCATTGGCCATTTGCTGGTGGTCATGCAAAATGTCAGATGCCTCGCTCGCCGCGCCAAGGCTGAGCATGCATAGACGGTCGATCTTCGACTTGTAGAACTGGATAGTCTCGAACATCAAGCCGTTGCCGCTCATTTCGCAGATCAGCTTATGGAAACCATAGTCCAGTTTGTGAAAGCCTCCGACGTCTCCAGCTTCGACTGTATGGTGCTGATTTTCGAGGTTGGCTTCGAGTTTTTCCGCACGGTCTTCGTCCCAGACAGCGCAAGCATTTCTGACGACCTCTAATTCGACCGCCAATCGTACAAAACGCGCCTGGGTGATCTTGGTGAGCGAGAACTTTCGCACCTGAGTGGGCTTTTGTGGGCGGATCAGCAGCAGATCCTGATTTGCCAAACGACTGAAGGCGTCTCTGACAGGTTGCCGCGAGACGCCGAAGCGGCTGGCGATCTCGACTTCAGACAGCTTCGCGCCGGGTGCAAGCGTGTTCGACACGATTTCATTCCTCAGATGGTCGAAGACGATATCGGCAGACGTCCGACGTTCAATCGCATCGATCAGCAAGCTCATTCGTCCCTCCCTCGGCGGCGCGTCCTACCTGCAAATTCAGCTGATTGAAAGGCCGATGCTGTGCAGCCGTGTTGCACTCTGGTTGGCCGCCAGCTTTCTGATATTGCGTGAAATATACTAGTATACTAGCGTACTGCAATACTGATTCTCAGAGGAACAACCTCTGAGCGCGGACAAACCGCAAAGCCTCGGGAGGGCAATATGCAGGGGAACTCGCTTGATGGGCGTGTGGCTGTTGTAACAGGTGGCGGCCGGGATATCGGACGCGCTTGCGTTATCGCCCTGGCCCAGGCTGGCGCGGCTGTTGCCATCAACTACCATAATTCTACTGAGGGTGCAGAGAGTGCCGTGGCCGAGATCAAAGCCACAGGCGGACGCGCGTTGGCGCAGCAAGGCGACATGACATCTAATAGCGATGTCGCAGCGTTGATAGCAGCCACGCAGGCGGCCTTTGGCGACCGTATCGACATTTTGGTGCACGTCACTGGCGGACTGGTCGCAAGGAAGACTCTGCTTGAGCTGGACGTGGATCACTGGAACACGGTGATGGACCTGAATGCCACCTCGTTCCTGCGTGCTGCCAAGGCTGTCGTCCCGACCATGACCAATGGCGGGTCCGTCGTTGCAATCGCCAGTCAGGCGGGCCGTGATGGTGGCGGGCCAGGGGCCACCGCCTATGCAGCCTCAAAAGGTGCCGTCATGACCATGACTCGCAGCCTGGCCAAGGAATTGGGCCCTGACATCCGCGTAAACTCGGTCTGCCCTGGCATGATCGACACAGATTTCCACAACACCTTCACCAAGCCCGAGGTTCGGGCCCATGTCGCCAATATCACGCCGTTGAGGCGTGAGGGCACATCCGAAGACGTGGCCGGACTTGTCACCTACCTCGCATCGGATGGGGCAGCATTCGTCACAGGCACCAATATCGATATCAACGGCGGCATGCTCTTTTCGTAGGATCGCCGCAGAGTTCAAAACGAAGCCGACTGCAAAAAACAATCCAAGGGAGGATACCATGCAGATAAGCATCACACAGATCATCCGGACCACAGCGCTGGGCGTTGTCGCCGCCGCGGCAGTTTCGACGGCAGCCACCGCTGCCGACTGGCGCGCCTGGAACATCCACAATGACGGCCACCCGAACACGCCTGCGATGGATCGCTTTGCCGAGTTGGTCAAGGAAAAGACCGGCGGAGAAATGACCATAGATGTTTTCCACGGCGGCGTTCTGGGCACGCAGCCGGATGCACTGGAGCAAGTGCGAATCGGCGCAATCGAAGTTGGCAATTTCAGCATGGGCCCCATCGGCCCGATGGTGAAGGAGGCCAATCTGGTCTCGCTGCCATTCATCTTCAAAAGCGTCCCCCACATGTTCCGCGTGATGGACGGTAAAGCAGGTGACATCATGGCGAATGCCATGGCCGATGCCGGTCTTCTTCCTCTCTCGTGGTTTGATGCCGGAGCACGTTCTTTCTACAGCCAGAAGGCAATCAACACGCCGTCTGACATAGAAGGCCTCAAGATCCGTGTCATGAACAATGATCTTTACACCGCCATGATATCGGCCATGGACGGCAACCCCTCGCCCATGGCGTTCTCCGAAGTGCAACAGGCTTTGAAGACTGGCGTCGTTGATGGTGCGGAGAACAACTTCCCGTCGTTCAAGAACGTTGGTCACTTCGAAGTCACGACACACTACTCGCTTTCCGAGCATCTGA
>JBGCFK010000260.1:0-17341 GCA_045106875.1 Paracoccaceae bacterium
TCGGCTCATCCCCCTCATTATGGCCAAAACGCCGATAGCAGAAAATGTCGATGACCACATCTCGCTGGAACAGCTGCCGAAACTCGGTCGCAACTTTGGCCGCATGCACCACAGCTTCAGGATCATCGCCGTTAACGTGGAAGATCGGGCAATCCACCATTTTTGCGATATCGGTTGGATAGGGCGAAGAACGACTGTGATGCGGTGCAGTAGTAAAGCCGATCTGATTGTTCACGATGATATGGATTGTGCCACCGGTCTTATGGCCCTTCAGATCGGATAACCCGAAGCACTCTGCGATCACACCTTGCCCTGCAAATGCGGCATCGCCGTGCAACAAAACCGGGATAACGCTGGTACGATCATCGCCAAAATGCGCCTGCTTCGCGCGTACCTTGCCAAGCACCACCGGATTTACGGCCTCAAGATGGCTTGGGTTTGCGGTGAGAGACAGGTGGACCTTGTTGCCATTGAATTCACGGTCCGAAGATGTGCCCAGATGGTACTTCACGTCCCCCGATCCGTCGACATCTTCGGGTTTGAAGCTGCCACCCTGGAACTCGTTGAAGATGGCGCGATAGGGCTTCGACATAACGTTCGCAAGAATGTTCAGCCTACCTCGGTGCGGCATGCCGAACACGATCTCCTTGGCGCCCATGGCTCCGCCGCGTTTGATGATTTGTTCCATGGCGGGGATCAGGCTCTCGCCACCATCAAGGCCAAAGCGTTTCGTGCCCATGTACTTGACGTGAAGGAACTTTTCGAAACCCTCAGCTTCGACCATCTTCCCAAAAATCGCTTTGCGGCCCTCGTCAGTGAAGGCAATTTCCTTTCCCAAACCCTCTATCCGTTGCTGAAGCCAGCTTTTTGGTTCAGGGCTCTGAAGGTGCATGAACTGCAATGCAAACGTACCTTGGTACGTGCGTTTCAGGATCGCCTCAATTTCGCGGATGGAGGCGGTTTCCAAACCAAGCACATTGTCGATGAAAATGGGCCGGTCGAGGTCCGCGTCGGAAAAGCCAAAGAACTTTGGATCGAATTCCGGATGGTTCTTGTTGCCCTGCAATCCCAGAGGATCAAGATCAGCACCCAAATGTCCGCGCGAGCGGAACGAACGAATGTACATAATTGCGCGAACGGAATCGAGGACAGCTGCGCGGACGCCGGACTCATCCATGGCAACGGGCATTAGTGCGCCGTTCGAGGCAGACGCACCATTTGTGTTTTCACGTATCTTCTTTTCCAGCCGCTCCGGGTCGGGCGGCGCATCCCAGTTGCCATCCAAGGCGTGTGTCAGTTCGTCATTAGGGCTTGGAGGCCAATCTGCGCGTTCCCAGGGCGCACCTGCCGCCTCGCTCACAACATCTGAGACATCGTCGCCCAGAGAAGCGAAATAGGCTTGCCAACTCGGGTCAACCGAGGCCGCGTCCGTCACATAGCGGGCGTGGAGTTGTTCGACATATTCTGCGTTGTGTCCCTGCAGGAAGCTGGACGCATGCAATTGCTCGTTCGAGCTGACTTCTGCCATATCTTGAGGGGCCGCGTTTCAACGACCCTTCCCTTGTAAGCGGCGTCACGGAACGTGGCACCTGTGCGACTCGCGCGGTCCGAAATCGGGCCGACCGCATCATTCAACCATTGATACTGTTAAGCAAGGCTTGACCGGCGGCTTCAAGAGACAAGCACATCGGGCAGATGGGGTGCGGCAAGGTGTTGCACTCAGATCCTGCCGATATCCGTGTCGCTGGCATGGCGCGCTCCCCAAGGCCGGTCGCGACTTCAACCGATGGCTTTCAGGAGCGCCTGTCCAAGATGCGCCGGGCTGTCTGCGACGACCATGCCAGCAGACTTCATCGCCTCAATCTTGTCTTCTGCGCCGCCCTTTCCGCCCGAGATGATCGCACCCGCGTGCCCCATTCGCCGGCCGGGAGGCGCTGTGCGCCCTGCTATGAAGCCCGCCATGGGTTTTGACCGGCCCTTTGCGGCCTCGTCCTTGATGAATTGGGCCGCGTCTTCTTCGGCGGAGCCGCCGATTTCGCCGATCATTATGATGGACTTGGTTTCGTCATCGCCGAGAAAGAGTTCCAGACAATCAATGAATTCTGTACCTTTGATCGGATCGCCGCCGATGCCGATGCAAGTCGACTGGCCCAGCCCTGCCGCAGTGGTCTGGCCAACGGCTTCATAGGTAAGCGTTCCAGAGCGGGACACGACGCCGACCGAGCCCCGGCGATGGATGTGCCCCGGCATAATGCCGATCTTGCAGGCGTCCGGTGTAATGACACCCGGGCAATTGGGACCGATCAGACGTGACGTCGATCCCTCCAGCATCCTTTTTACCTTCATCATGTCCATCACAGGTATGCCCTCGGTGATGCAGCAGATCAGAGGCATTTCTGCGTCGATCGCCTCCATGATCGCATCGGCTGCAAAGGGTGGCGGCACGTAGATCACCGTGGCTGTGGCACCCGTTGTCTCCATAGCTTCGCCGACGGTGTCAAAGACGGGCAGGCCAAGTGCCGTGTCGCCGCCTTTGCCAGGGGTCACGCCCCCGACCATCTGTGTGCCGTACGCGATGGCTTGTTCCGAATGAAACGTGCCTTGTGCGCCGGTGATACCTTGGCAAATCACCTTGGTGTGTTCATTAACCAGAACAGCCATGATCAGGCGCCCCCTTTGACTGCTTGGACAATTTTCTCTGCTGCGTCGGCCAGGTCATCTCCGGCTATCACGTCGACATCCGAGTTGTTGATGATCTGTTTGCCAAGTTCTACGTTCGTGCCTTCCAGGCGGACCACTAATGGGACTTGAAGGCCCACCTCCTTGACCGCCGCGACGACGCCCTCAGCGATCACATCGCAGCGCATGATACCGCCGAAGATGTTCACAAGGATGCCTTTGACCTTGGGATCGGAGGTGATGATCTTGAACGCTTCGGTCACCTTCTCTTTCGTGGCCCCGCCGCCCACGTCAAGGAAGTTGGCCGGTTCCGAGCCATACAGCTTGATGATATCCATGGTCGCCATGGCAAGGCCAGCTCCGTTGACCATACAGCCGATTTCGCCGTCCAGAGCTATATAGTTGAGGTCATATTTGGAGGCCTCAAGCTCTTTCGAGTCCTCCTCTGTTTCATCCCGAAGTTCCATCAGGTCTGGGTGTCGGTAAAGCGCGTTCGAGTCGAAGTTCATTTTCGCGTCGAGGCAGACCAGGTCTCCGCTTTCGGTCAGGATCAGCGGGTTTATCTCGAGCATGCTGGCGTCTTTTTCGGTGAATACTTTGTACAGGGTCGAAACCAGTTTGCCGCATTGCTTGGCCGCACCACCTGTCAAACCGAGTGCCTTGGCAACCTTTCGTCCATGGAATGGGACGATGCCTGTTGCGGGGTCGACAGTCATGGTCAGGATTTTATCAGGCGTTTCCTCAGCCACTTCCTCGATATCCATGCCCCCTTCGGTCGAGGCGATGAAGGACACGCGTGACGTCTCGCGGTCGACGAGTAGCGCCAGGTAGAACTCGTTGGCAATTGCCGCGCCGTCTTCGACGTAAATCCGGCCAACGGTCTTGCCAGCTTCGCCCGTCTGTTTGGTCACAAGCGTCGCGCCGAGCATCTGTTTGGCGAACTCCACGGCTTCGTCAGCATCCTTGGTTACGCGCACCCCGCCTTTTTCGCCTGCGCTGCTCTCCTTGAACGTTCCCTTGCCGCGCCCGCCGGCATGTATTTGCGCCTTCACGACCCAAACCGGGCCACCCAAAATCTCGACGGCCTCGCGGGCATGATCAGCGTCCAAAACAGGATGCCCTTTCGAGACTGGCGCGCCGGCAGCCCTTAGGATCTCCTTCGCCTGGTATTCATGGATGTTCATGAGACTGCGTCCTCCAGACACGGGACCGATCGGTCACCTTCTTCTGTTCACATTGGCCAAGCCGCAAAACGACTCTTTCTACCAAAATTATGCCGAGGGTTTAGCGACCCCCGTGTGTGCTCGCAAGTGTCACGCCGCAGCAGTCAAGCCTGGCGCAGCATAACATCAATCATTAGATCTGGTATCTGGAATACCAGCAGGATCGCGCCCAAGAACGAAAAAAGGAGTGGCCGCGCGACCACCCCTAGAAGTTCACGGTTACTGGATCGTAAACGGCTCAGGCAAGGGTCGGGTCAATGCCCTTGCAGGCCTCCACCAAGCCCTTGACCGCGTCGATGGAACTGTCGAGCATGGCTTTCTCTGACTTATCCAACTCGATCTCTACAACCTTTTCGACGCCGTTCTCGCCTATGATGCAGGGCACGCCGACATAGAAGCCGTCCAACCCATAGGCGTTTTCAACGTAGGCCGCGCAGGGAAGCAGGCGGCGCTGGTCGTTCAGGTAGCTTTCAGCCATGGTGATCGCAGAAGCCGCGGGCGCATAGAACGCCGAGCCAGTTTTCAGCAGACCAACAATTTCTGCACCGCCATCACGTGTGCGCTGTACGATTGCGTCCAGTTTCTCCTGTGTCGTCCAACCCAGCTTTACCAAATCGGGCAGCGGGATGCCTCCGACAGTGGAATACCGGGTCAGCGGCACCATCGTGTCGCCATGGCCGCCAAGAACAAACGCAGTGACGTCCTTGACCGAGACATTGAACTCGTCAGCCAGAAAATGGCGGAAGCGTGCAGAATCCAGCACCCCGGCCATTCCGACTACTTTTTCACGTGGCAGTCCCGAGAACTCCCGCAACGCCCAGACCATCGCATCCAGTGGGTTTGTGATGCAGATCACAAAGGCGTCCGGAGCGTGCGTCTTGATACCTTCGCCAACCGCCTTCATGACCTTCAGGTTGATGCCCAACAGATCGTCACGGCTCATGCCTGGCTTGCGCGGCACGCCTGCTGTGACAATTACAACCGAAGAGCCTGCGATGTCAGCGTAGTCCTGAGTGCCTTTCAGCGTCGAGTCAAACCCATCAACCGGAGCACTCTCGGCGATGTCCAGCGCTTTTCCCTCTGGAATACCTTCAGCGATGTCAAAGAGGACGACGTCGCCCATTTCTTTCAAGCCAACCAAGTGGGCCAGCGTGCCGCCGATCTGACCGGCTCCGATCAGGGCAATCTTGTTCCGGGGCATCTCCGTCTCCTTGCGATAGGACCTTGTGCAGCGCGGTAGAACCGCGACCGCGCTCGCACCTGCCCGATTCTGCCCCGATTGGCAAGCCCGACCAGATCCACCGGGTTGGCGAGATCACGCGTTTCGGATGCGATTTGGGTCACCGCCCGGTGGCCGGGCGCTGACCGTTTTCTATTCAGGTTGGGGTTTCTGCGGTTGCGATCTGCTCAATCTGGAATGCCTCACCCGCAGCCATCAGGCAGGATTTGCCCCGCGTATCGGTCACCAGGATCGTCCAACTGCCAGTTTCCGCCGATGCATAGATCTCGACCACCCCGCGCCCCTGTTGCAAGCCGACCGAGCGGCGCGTTTCGCCGTACTTCTTCTGTAGTTGTGCGATAATGCTATCGCGCTCACCACAAACCATCTGTGCTTGAGCCTGGGGTGCGCTGACAGCGCCAAGTCCCCCCGCCAAAGCTGAAATCGCCAGAATTCTGCCAAAACGTACAGTCATAAGAATACCTTTCCGGGCCATCAGCCACTGCTCGTCAGAGAGACCACGGGGTTCCCCGCCCGAGTATCTGGAGCGGCCTCTCAATATGTTTCAGTGCGTCGCGTTCCCGGAGTGGTCGTCCTCCCGCAGGTCGGGTGCGATTCGATGTCACAACCGTGCCAAATCGGAGTTAAACCCACGTAAAGCATCCCGCAGCGCGCGTTGCTTAGGCTTGGAACGGGGGGTGTGTCTGGTTAGAACACGCTCGCAGACACAAGAGGAATTGCATGAGTATCACTGACCGACCGCGACGATCTGTATTGTACATGCCAGGCTCCAAAGCCCGTGCGCTTGAGAAGGCTCGAACGCTTCCGGCGGACACGCTTATTTTGGATCTGGAAGATGCGGTTGCGCCTGCAGAGAAGCACCAGGCGCGTCAGATGGTGGTCGATACCGTCCAACGAGGCGGCTATGGCTATCGAGAATTGGTAATTCGTATCAATGGTTTGAATACTGAATGGGGCGAAGCGGACCTTGATGCTGCTGCAACTAGCGGCGCTGATGCACTGCTTGTGCCCAAGGTCGAAAGCGCGGCTATGCTTGCAGACATCTCGGCACGTATGGATGCGGCTGGCGCCCCCGCGGACATGCCTGTTTGGGCCATGATGGAAACACCGCTTGGCATGCTGAATGCAGCAGAGATTTCCGCCGCACCTCGCATTGCTTGTCTGGTTATGGGCACCAACGACTTGGTAAAGGATCTTCGCGCAACACATACTGATTTGCGGTTGCCGATCGTGACCGCGATGGGGCTATGCATGCTGGCGGCGCGAGCCCATGGCCTGGTGATTCTCGACGGTGTCTACAATGCCTACAAAGATGAAGAGGGCCTGCGGGCATCCTGCCTTCAGGGCAAGGAGATGGGCTTTGATGGCAAGACACTGATCCATCCATTGCAGCTTGCCATCACCAACGAAGCGTTTGCACCGGCATCAGACGAGATTGCTTTGGCAAAACGATATGTTTCTGCGTTTGCTGACGCGGAGGAGGCCGGGCAGGGTGTTGCTGTTGTTGACGGGCGCATCGTGGAGAACTTGCATGTTGAGACCGCGCGGCTTTTGCTTTCTCAGGCGGCTGCGATTGCTGATATGAACCAGGAGGACGCGGCATGACTTTGCTTGTTATTGGTCTGATTTTGTGGTTCGCCACGCATCTGTTTTCCATCTGGATGGCGCCGCAACGTGACGTTCTGGTGGCGCGATTTGGTGTCGGCGTGTTCAAGGTCGCTGCGGCTGTCGCAACTGTGTTGGCGGTGGTTGTGATGGTGCTGGGCTATCAGGCAACGCCCTATGTCGAAGTGTGGGCCCCTCCGGCTTTTCTCAACCATATCAATAATTTGCTGATGCTGGCTGCGATTGGATTTTTTATCGCTGGCAGTATTCCAAGCCCTGTACGCCGCAAGATCCGCCATCCGCAGTTGATTGGCATGAAGACGTGGGCGCTGGCGCATCTGTTGGTGAACGGTGATCTTGCGAGCATCGTTTTGTTTGGCGGCCTGATCGCATGGGCTGTCCTGGCCATGATCGGAAGCAATCGCCGGGATGGTCCGAGAGGGACGTTGCCGGAGGTCTCCAAGATCGGTTGGCCGATGCATATTCTGGCCTCGATCACTGTGTTCTGGGTCGTTGCCTGGCTTCATCTCAGCCTTGGTGGCGTATCGCCTTTTCCCGGCTGACGCCGGGATTCCCGCCGTATGGCAAACGTATGGCACGCGTATGTACACCAAACCGGTTCGGATCATGCGCCGAGGCACTGGTCAAAGTGAATCCGGTCCCGCTGAGGCGGGGCCGGATACTACGTGTCTCGCGCTGTCGCTTCGCTTACGCGCTCGGGCTTGCGCCCGGACTTGAGTTCACGATGTATCGCGGGCTCTGGGATGCGCGGCTTCGTATATCTCCATTAACCGCGACGGGTCGACGGCTGTGTATATCTGTGTTGTGGCCAGCGAGGCATGTCCCATCAGTTCCTGTAACGCACGCAGGTCGCCGCCCGCTTCCAGCAGATGGGTCGCGAAGCTGTGCCGCAGCGCGTGCGGGGTCGCAGTGGCAGGAAGTCCCAGCGCCTGTCGCGCCGTCTTCATCGCCTTTTGCACAATGCCGGGGTTGAGCGCCCCCCCCTTCGCGCCAAGAAACAATGCGCTGGCGGGGGCGACATTGTAGGGGCATCGTTGCCTGTACGTCTCGACCGCATCTCTTGCCGCTGGCAGCACGGGTACCTCGCGCTCTTTGCCTCCCTTGCCGGTCACACGGATGGCCTCGCCCAGAGGTGCGTCCGATTGCCGGAGGCCAAGCGCCTCGGAGATTCGCAAGCCGGATCCCCACAGCAGGGTCAAAACCGCCGTGTCACGCGCTGCCATCCATTGCTCCGGATGATGTCCGCTTGCCCTGATCAGGCGTTTCGCGTCTTCAGGGGCCACAGGCCTGGGCAGCCGTGCCGAAACCTTCGGTGTGCGCACATTGTGCACTGCCGGGCATGCCAGCCCATGCGCCTTGTCCAGCCAATGGTAGAAGCTGCGTACTGCCGAGAGCTCTCGTGCAAGCGTACGCCCGGTGATACCGGTGCTGCGCCGCTCGGCCATCCAGGCTCGGAGATCTGACAGCGTGACTTCACCCAGCGCCGCAAGAGCCAGCGTTCCGCCACGATACCCGGTCAGGAACCCCAGATATCCCGACACATCTCGCCTGTAGAGCATGATTGTCTTCGGCGCGCGGCCACGCACGGCTGCCAGTTGCCCCAGCCAGGCTTCCATCAATTGACAGGCCTGCGCAGACGCGCGTGTCGGTGTGATTGTCAACCGGCATCCCCAGCCAGTTGCTGGAGCAGCAGCCGTTCAACCACGCCTGCAAAGAACTGAAGCAGATCCGTACCGTGCGCTGGGTCGAATTTGCGCGGATCCGAAGAGGCAAGCGCCAGCAATCCTTGCGCACCGCCCAGATCGAGCCTCAGCAACGCCTCGGACTGTACAGGGTTGGCTTCACCAAAGATCAGTTCGGCTTCCTCGCCTGCTGCCCGCAGCGCGATCTGCCGATCCGGCAAACCGTCGATGGAAAAATACTCGCTGATGGCGCCAGCGGGCATGGCCATGACCCGCCCGGCCAGTTCCGGGTCAAATCCTGGTGCAGGGCAGGGTTCCTTCACATCCGCTTCGAGGCACAGGCGGGCTTCCTCCAGTCCCATAAGCGACGGAACCTCGTGCGTCAGCCGGACCAGGAAGGAAGACAGGTCCGGTGGTTCGATCAGGTAGAGCACCGCCCTGTGCAACTGGTTTGTCCCCGCAACGTTTTCATACGCCGCTGCGATCACGGATCGGTGCGTGGTCGCAAGCTTCTCCAGCCGGGTCTCAAGCCGTTCAACGAGGCGGTCGCGCAGATCCACGACCTTGCGCGTGCCGCGCGTCTCGCCAACCAGTCTTTGCATGACGTCATCATCGTCCAGCACGATGTTCGGCTCGGCCACGATCAGCGAGCGCACCAGATCCCGGTCTTCCGCCGAGAGTTGCAAGGTCTCCATCGGTTGTACTTCCGACATGTTCAGCCCTTCAGGATCGACTGGCCGGTCTGGGCCCAGTCGCTCAGAAACGCTTCCAGACCCTTGTCCGTCAGCATGTGATCCGCCAGTTTCCGCACCACACCCGGTGGGATCGTCGCAACATCCGCACCGATCTTCGCGGCCATCGTCACGTGGTTTACCGTCCTGATCGACGCAGCAAGGATTTGCGTCTGGAAGTGGTAGTTGTCATAGATCTCGCGAATGTCCGCGATCAGTTCCATACCGTCGAGGTTCAAGTCATCCAGCCGTCCGATGAAGGGCGAGATGAACGTTGCGCCGGCTTTGGCCGCAAGCAAAGCCTGGTTTGCCGAGAAGCAGAGAGTCACGTTGACCATCTTTCCCTCATCCGTCAGCGTCTTGCACGCGCGCAGTCCAGCCCAGGTCAGAGGCACCTTAACGGCGATGTTCGGCGCGATCTCGGCAAGTTCCCGACCTTCGGCAATCATGCCGTCCGCATCTGTGGCGACTGTTTCTGCCGAAACGGGGCCGTCGACGGTTGCGCAGATCTCCTTGGTGACCTCGATGATATCGCGGCCGGATTTCATGATCAGCGAGGGATTCGTCGTGACCCCGTCCACCATGCCCGTGGCGGCGAGTTCCCGGATCTCGTCGATTTCGGCCGTGTCGATGAAGAATTTCATGGGCGCCCCTCGGTGTTTTGCCATCATTTGGTGGTACAGTATAGAAACGCCGCAACATCTGCCAGTCTGGATTGAGCCGGGTTGCTGTTGGTGGCGTGTTTTTCTGATGTTCTGGAGAAGCACTTGATGACACGTGCCGGTGTCCTCGTTCCCATGCCTTTCGACGGCCCGCTGGACTATGCGGTTCCGGACGGAATGGCGCTTGCGCCGGGTGATTTCGTCAAGGTCGAACTGGGCGCCCGCACGGTTGTCGGTGTTGTTTGGGGGGCGGGTGACGGCAAGGTCGCGGCTGAACGCCTGAAGCCCATCGCCCTGAAAATAGATGTGCCGCCCATGCGGGCAGAGATGCGCAGTTTCCTCGACCGCGCAGCGGCATACACGCTTAGCCCGCCCGGTATGATGCTACGGCTTGCGACCCGAGTGCCAGAATTGGGTGCTCCGCCCAAAATGCTCCGGATCTGGCGTCGCGGCGCAGGGGCACCCGACCGCATGACGCCTGCGCGGGCACGCGTGCTGGACGCGCTGGAGGCCCTTGGCGGAGCCGGGCTTTCTGCATCCGATCTTGCGCGCGAGGCAGGCACCGGTGCTGCGGTCGTCAAAGGTTTGGCAGATGCTGGTGTGCTGGTGCCCGAGGACGTCGCCGCCGACAGCCCCTACCCGCCGCTGTTTGGGCAGGAAATGGGGAAACATTTGTCGGACCATCAGGCCGAAGCCTCGCGGGAACTGCGTGCACGGGTTGCCGAAGGCGGATTTTCGGCGACGCTTCTTTATGGCGTGACCGGCTCTGGCAAGACGGAAGTCTACATGGAGGCTGTCGCAGAATGCCTCGCGAAAGGCCGTCAGGCGCTTGTGCTGCTGCCCGAAGTTGCCCTGACCTCTGCGTTTCTTGATCGGGTGGAGGGCAGGTTCGGTGCGCGTCCTGCGGAATGGCACCATGGCGTGACCCCTCCTGAACGTCGCCGTTGCTGGCATGCGGTGGCGTCAGGTCAGGCACCGCTGGTCGTCGGCGCCCGTTCGTCACTGTTTCTACCCTATGCCGATCTTGGCCTGATCGTGATCGACGAGGAACATGAGGGATCATACAAGCAGGAGGAGCAGGTTCTCTACAATGCCCGCGACATGGCCGTGCTGCGGGCCTCGATCGAGGGCGCGACCGCTGTTCTGGCATCGGCCACGCCGTCATTGGAGACGTGGGCCAATGCCGAGGCAGGAAAATACCACCGCATCGACCTGCCGGAACGCTTTGGGACCGCCGTGCTGCCGCGCCTCGGCACGGTCGATCTGCGAACGCACAACCCCGGCAGGAACAGATGGATTGCAGAGCCGGTCGTTGATGCGGCCCGATCTGCACTGGCTGCAGGTGAGCAGGCGCTCCTCTTCCTGAACCGCCGCGGATATGCGCCGCTGACGCTTTGCCGCGGCTGCGGGCATCATTTCGGCTGCCCGCATTGCGACGCGTGGATGGTGACGCACCGTTTCCGGGCCGAGCTTCTTTGCCATCAGTGCGGTCATGTCGCGGCTTTGCCGCGTGCCTGCCCGACTTGCGGAAAGGACGACACACTGTCGATTGTCGGCCCGGGTGTCGAACGGCTGGCCGAGGAGGCAGTCGACCTGTTCCCGGATGCACGCGTCGAAGTGCTGTCCTCGGACTTGATGACCGGACCCGGCCATATGAAGGAACGTCTGGACGCGATCGCGCGCGGTGAGGCCGATATCATCATCGGGACGCAGATGATCGCCAAGGGGCACAATTTTCCCAAGCTGACGCTGGTCGGTGTGATCGATGCGGATATGGGTCTGCAGGGTGGCGATCTGCGCGGCGCCGAGAAGACGTTCCAGATCCTGCACCAGGTCTCGGGTCGGGCAGGGCGCGCTGACCGCAAGGGCAGAGCGATGATCCAGACGGCGAACCCTGATCATGCGGTTCTGCGTGCGATTCTGTCTGGCGAGGCGGAGGCATTCTGGCGGGAGGAAGCAGAGATGCGGCACGAGGCCGGGATGCCTCCGTTCGGGCGGCTTGCCGGCGTGATCGTGTCCGGCACGGACGATGCCAAGGTCTGGGAAGTTGCGCGCGCGCTTGGTCGGGAAGTAGCTGTGCTGAACAAGGCGGGGGCCGAACTTTACGGGCCTGCGCCTGCGCCATTCGCCCGGCTGCGCGGCAAGTCCCGCGTGCGCCTGCTGGTCAAGGCCGCCAAGGGCGTGCGTCTGCAGGATGCTATCCGAACATGGCGGGCTCAGGTGAAGGTGCCGTCCAGTGTCATGGTGCAGATCGACATAGACCCGCAGAGTTTCTTGTAGGTTTATTCATCCATGGAAGAACAGCGGCCCCGCACACGGGTCTGACGCATATACCGCCGATACCTGTCCGCATCATATCCGGCACCTCGATGCACAAGGCAGCGATTGTCCCAGATCACAAAGTCATTTGGCTGCCATCTGTGGGCGTAAACATGCTCGGGCGCGACGGTATCATCGGTGAGCCGGTCCAGCAGTGTCCGACTTTCGTCAAAACCCATGCCCTCTATCTCGCGGGCATGGCTGCCTAGAAAGAGGTTCTTTGCACCTGTTCTCGGGTTCTTGCGGACCAGCTTTTGCGGCACGGGCGGCAATACGGAAGCCAGCCCCGGCGACACGGCGTCCGGTGCAACTTTGGAACGGGAATAGACGTAGTCGTGGATCGCAACCAAGGGCTCCAGCCGTGCCTGCTCGGCCCGGTCCAGCCGACCGAACGCTGCGCGGCCCGAGGCAAACAGCGTCTCGCCGCCCTCGTCAGGGGTCTCGTAGGCGGCCATCACCGAGACGAAGGCTGGGACCTCTTTGAATGAAGCATCCGAGTGCCACATGTTGTTGCCGGTCGAAAACACGGTTTTCTTGTGGTCATTGCCCAGCGCTGTCCCATCCGGTTGAACATTGCCGATTGTCCCGAAATAATTCACCCGACCTTCGCCAGCGGCGACATGATCAGGTTCAGGTTCTCCCAAACGGCGCGTGAACGCCAGCTGGCGGTCATCGTCAAATGGCTGATCGGGAAAATGGACGAAGGAGTGAAGGTCGATCACTTCACGGATCCCCTCCATCACCTCTTCTTCCAGCGGCGCGCTCAGGTCGATCTCGGTGATCCGCGCGCCAAACGCCTCATGCAGTGGCTCGACTGTGAAATTCGGCATCGTTTTCTCCCCTTGCCATCTGCAGCGCATGATCCGGGTGGCTCAGGGTTGGCGATGGCGCGAGTCTGTCCTCGCAATTCTTGAAAGGAGTTCGCCATGACTGCCCTGATTTTTCAAGCCCTGCCCACTGATGTCGTTCTCGCCTACCGCGCTGGCGGCCCTGATGCGAACGGGATGCCTGCGGAGCGGGTTGTGTGCGCCGAGGCTTGTACGGCACCTTGCCGGCATTGCCTGAGCTATATTCCCAAGGGCGCAGAGATGCTGATTCTCGCGCACCGGCCGTTTGGAACAGCACAGCCCTATGCTGAAACGGGGCCGATCTTCCTTTGTGCAGCTGCCTGTAACCGATGGGAGGCACGTGGCGCACCGCCCGTGGTTCTCGATAGCAAGGAGGATCGATTGGTGAAGGGGTATTCGCAGGATGACCGTGTTGTCTACGGCTTGGGGCAGGTTGTTGCGCCGAACGACGTGGTAGCGCGTGCGCGGACCGTGCTGAAGGATCCCAGAGTTGCGTATGTGCACGTGCGATCGAGCACCAACAATTGTTTTACCTGCCAAGTCGAACAGTCCTGAATTCTGCGAGCCCCATGCCGGCGGTTGCTTTGTTCTCGGACTTGCCAGCGCTGCGACGATGTGCGCATGCGAAGGCGCTCATTAAGCCTTCACAAACCGTGCATGGGATTCGAGAAACCGCCCAGAGCGACGGGGGGCGTTGCGGGAACCTGATTCCCGTGTTAGTCGGCTGCCGCGCGCTGGAGACTGGATCTCCGGCACCTCCAGAGGACTGCTTTCGCACGGTGCGGAAGCCAACAAGCGGGAAGGCCGAAACAACGTGACCGCTGCTTCTTCTCTCACCGCAGGCGCTGCCGGACGTTATGCGACGGCGCTGTTCGAACTGGCTCGTGAGGCCGGTTCGCTGGATCAGACAGAAACGGACCTGGATGCGCTGCAAGCTGCGCTGGAAGATAGCCCGGATCTGATGGACCTGCTCAAGAACCCGATCTACAAGCGTGCCCAGCAAGGCGACGCGATGGCTGCTGTTGGCGCAAAGATGGGCCTTTCGCAGCTTGTGCAGAACGTCATTGGCCTGATGGCATCAAAAAGGCGTCTCTTCGCCGTGCCGGCACTGATCTCTGTCTTCAAGTCACTGATGGCCGACCATCGCGGCGAGGTCACAGCAGATGTGACCTCCGCGCACGCGCTGTCGGATGCGCAGGCCAACGCTTTGGTCGAGCAGATTAAAACGGCCATTGGCCGCGAAGTGAAACTCAATGTCACCGTTGATCCCGCGATCATCGGTGGTCTTATCGTCAAGGTGGGCTCGCGGATGATCGACAGTTCGATCCGCTCCAAGCTCGCCGGTCTCCAGAACGCAATGAAAGAGGTCGGGTGATGAGCATCCAGGCATCGGAAATTTCCGCAATCCTGAAAGAGCAGATCAAGAACTTTGGACAGGAAGCCGAGGTCTCTGAAATCGGTCGGGTGCTGTCCGTCGGTGACGGAATTGCACGTGTGTACGGTCTCGATCAGATCCAGGCCGGTGAAATGGTCGAATTCCCCGGTGGTATCCGCGGAATGGCCCTGAACCTCGAGATCGACAATGTCGGTGTCGTGATCTTCGGGTCGGACCAGGACATCAAGGAAGGCGACACGGTCAAACGTACCGGTGCGATCGTGGACGTTCCTGCGGGCAAGGGCCTTCTGGGTCGTGTTGTTGATGGTCTGGGCAATCCGATTGACGGCAAGGGGCCGATCGAAGCGACAGAGCGGCGTGTTGCCGACGTCAAAGCGCCGGGCATCATCCCACGCAAATCGGTACACGAGCCGATGGCGACGGGCCTCAAGTCGATTGATTCGCTTATCCCGATCGGACGTGGCCAGCGCGAGCTGATCATTGGTGACCGCCAGACCGGAAAAACCGCCGTGGCGCTCGACGCCATGTTGAACCAGAAGTCGTATAACGCGGCTGCTGGCGACGATGAGGACAAGAAGCTGTACTGCGTTTACGTGGCTGTTGGGCAGAAGCGCTCGACTGTTGCGCAGCTGGTGAAGCGCCTCGAAGAGAACGGTGCAATGGACTATTGCATCGTGGTTGCCGCGACAGCGTCCGAGCCCGCGCCCATGCAGTTCCTCGCACCCTACGCCGCGACCGCGATGGCCGAGTACTTCCGCGATAACGGCATGCACGCTCTTATCATCTATGATGATCTGTCGAAGCAGGCTGTATCTTATCGCCAGATGTCGCTTCTGCTGCGCCGCCCACCCGGCCGCGAAGCTTTCCCTGGCGACGTTTTCTACCTTCACTCCCGTCTGCTCGAACGTTCGGCCAAGTTGAACGATGACAACGGCAACGGGTCGCTGACGGCTCTGCCGGTAATCGAGACGCAGGGCGTCGACGGTTCCGCGTTTATTCCCGCCAGCGCGATGTCGATCACGGATGGCCAGATTTTCCTCGAGACTGAACTTTTCTACCAGGGTATCCGCCCGGCCGTGAACGTTGGTCTGTCCGTGAGCCGTGTGGGTTCGTCCGCTCAGACCAAGGCGATGAAGTCGGTTGCAGGCTCGATCAAGCTGGAGCTTGCCCAGTATCGCGAAATGGCCGCATTTGCACAGTTTGGCTCGGACCTTGATGCCTCGACCCAGAAGCTGCTGAACCGCGGTGCGCGCCTGACCGAGTTGCTGAAGCAACCGCAGTATTCACCTCAAACGAATGCCGAGCAGGTCTGTGTCATCTTCGCTGGTACGCAAGGCTATCTGGACGATCTGCCAGTGGCGCAAGTAGGGGCGTTCGAGCAGGCGCTGCTGAGCGAACTGCGGTCGAATCAGTCCGCACTTCTGGACGACATCACCAACAATGACCGGAAGGTTGACGGTGACTTGGCGGATCAGATCAAGTCGGCCATCGAAAACGTCAAGAAGACGTTTGCGGTCTGAGGCGGGATCCAGACGGAAGGGATCTAGGCAATGCCAAACCTCAAGGACCTGAAGAATCGGATCAACTCGGTCAAATCGACCCGGAAGATCACCTCGGCCATGAAAATGGTGGCCGCGGCCAAGTTGCGGCGCGCGCAAGAAGCGGCAGAAGCCGCACGCCCGTATGCCGAGCGCATGGAAAAGGTTCTGGGGAACCTGTCCAAGGCGGCAGCGGGATCGCCTACCGCGCCCAAATTGCTGTCAGGCACAGGGGCCGATCAGGTGCATCTGCTGATTGTTGCGACGTCCGAGCGTGGGCTGTGCGGCGGGTTCAATTCGCAAATCGTACGCAAGGCGCGTGAAGATATCGCGAAGCTGGCTGCCGCTGGCAAGACAATCAAGATCCTGACGATTGGCAAGAAGGGCCGCGACCAGTTGCGTCGCGATCATGCCGACAAGTTTGTCGACCATGTCGACATGGCGGGCATCAAGGCGATTGGCTACGGCGATGCAGCCAGCGTCGCCTCTGACGTGCTGTCGCGTTTTGAAGCTGGTGAATTTGATATCGCGACGCTGTACTTCAACCAGTTTCAGTCCGTGATGACACAGATTCCAACGGGGCTGCAGGTGATCCCTGCTGTCTTTGAAGATGACGGCGCTCCGACAGCCGACTACGAGTACGAGCCTGGTGAGGAAGAGATCCTTGCGGATCTGTTGCCGCGCAATCTGGCCACTCAGGTTTTCCGAGGTTTGCTGGAGAATGCAGCGTCCGAGCAGGGCGCACGAATGTCTGCAATGGACAATGCGACCCGCAATGCGGGTGAGATGATCGACAAGCTGACCATCCAGTACAACCGCTCGCGCCAAGCCGCGATCACGAGCGAACTGATCGAGATTATTTCGGGCGCGGAAGCGCTCTGAAGACGAGGAGAGAGAGAGATGAGCGCAGAGGGCAAAATCACCCAGGTTATCGGCGCCGTCGTCGATGTGCAGTTCAGCGATCAACTGCCGGCGATTCTGAACGCGCTGGAGACCGACAACAACGGCAACCGCCTGATCCTCGAGGTTGCGCAGCACCTCGGCGAGAACACGGTTCGCTGTATCGCCATGGACGCGACCGAGGGGCTCGTGCGCGGGCAGTCGGTCTCGGACACTGGCGCGCCGATCTCTGTGCCTGTGGGAAATGCCACACTAGGCCGTATCCTGAACGTCGTTGGCGATCCTGTGGATGAAGGCGCTCCGGTGAACGCGACCGAACGGCGCGCGATCCACCAGCCAGCGCCAGAGTTCGTCGCGCAGTCGACCGAGTCGGAAATCCTTGTCACTGGCATCAAGGTCGTGGACTTGCTGGCGCCTTATTCGAAGGGTGGCAAGATCGGCCTCTTCGGTGGTGCGGGCGTGGGCAAGGCTGTTCTGATCATGGAACTGATCAACAA
>JBGCFK010000261.1:0-3182 GCA_045106875.1 Paracoccaceae bacterium
CCGATATCAGCAGCCTTCAGGCGATTGGCACACTTCAAGATCCATCCGCGTCCCTCGAAGAAAGCCGTTGAACGAGCAGGCAGCGGACCGCACCTGTACGCAAGATCTCTTGTCTGACATTGCACAAGGCAACTCGTAAGATCCAACATAAGCCTATCCGCGTGAGATACTGGACTTCAACCCCCAGACCGGCAGGACCCTTCCGCGAGGCGGCTGTGCGTTCGCGTGAGGCAGAAAGGACAGGGGGAGCCGCGTTCCGTTCATGCCATGCACCGGTGCCGCGCTGAACAGGCGACAGGGCTTGCGTTCAGCAGGGCCAGCAATCTCCGAGCGGCGGCCCATTGCAATCTGCTGACGATCTACTCGCTGCTCTCGATGTCGAACAGGTCTGCAATTCCAGCATGCATGATACCGGAATGCAGCGCCAGAAGGATCAGATCAGCATCGAGGCCGTCCCCTGCAGCAATCGCTGCCTCGAGACGGAGCTTGGCGCTATTCGCTGCGTCAACGGAGTTGCTGGCAACGAACTGGTCCGGTCCGAGTATGGCGTAGCCGAGCAGTTCGCCAGCGCCGACATAATTGGCTCCGCGAAGCTTCGAGGCAGCGTTTGGACCTTTTTGCATGAACCTGACGGCCGCAAGTTTGGCTGCCTCGGGAACAGTGCGCGGATTCACGCCAAACTCACGCAAGGCCTGATCAAGCGCCTTCAGGCTGCTTGCCCGTCCGAAAATTCCAAAAAGACCCAGCATGCAGCGACGGTATCACAACGCGCTCAAGCCGCCACGAAAGATCTTTGGATGACGTGGCAGCATCAGATATGGCCGTGCAGGGTTGAACCTCTACGGGGTCGGGAACCCGTATAGAACAGTCGGATTATCAACCAGTATCTGCTTGCGAAGCTGCGCGTCACAGCCCCAATCGACCAACTGGTCCAAAAGCACAGCATCGTTTGGCATCAGCCCGGTATGGCGCACATGTGGCCAGTCAGAGCCCCAGACCAGCCGGGATGGATTGGCGGCGATCAGCGCGTGAGCCATGCCTGCAATGTCGACATATGGTGACCGGTCCATGCTGCTGATCCGGTACGGCCCTGTGAGTTTGACCCAGGCCTGACCTTCTTCGAATGCCGCAAGAAATCGTTGAAACCCCGGATCGCCAACACCGTGTCTGCAATGGGTATAGCCGAGATGGCCGAAGACGACAGGCACATGAGATCCCCTCAGAACCGCCTGAATGTCTTCAAACGTCTCGACATGCGCCAGAAATTCGATGTGCCATCCAAGATCCGCAATGCGCGCGGTGAACGTGAGAGCCTCTTCAACCGACGGGAACGTCATGCCGCCACTGTCAACGATATTCACCCGAATGCCGCGCGCACCCGCGGCATGAAACGCTTCAAGTTCGGCATCGGTCACGTCGCTGGTCACCGAAACGACTGCCCTCAGCCTTTCCGGATCGGCGGCCGATGCCGCCAATGTCGCGGTGTTGTCTTCGGCATAGACACTCGGCTGAATGACAACCGCCCGATCCATCCTCAGAGCTGTGGCGATCCGGTTGAAATCGGTCATCTCCAAAGGTGGAGGTGTGTAGCTTCGATTCGGTACGTACCGATGTTCGTGTCCCGCGGGAAAGATGTGGAAATGCGTGTCACACGCCCCGGCTGGCACATCGAAGGATGGCGCCTGCGGCTCGGGATCCGGACCTTGGCAATATGGAGCCTCATCGCGCTGCCGGGTCATGGATTACCTGCCATTTCTGACACCTCGCTCGGTCCGGTACCGGCAGTGCCCAATTTTCCAAAACCCATGTTGATCCTTGATGTTGAATTAGCCAAGCCCAAACCTGCGTGATGGGCCACCTATGTCCTGATCCTTTGTCGGAAGGCTTTCGTTCCATCCTCGAAGAAAGCCTGACACGTGTTGTCGTCAATCCGTTCCAAATAGAACCGAAAGAGCCCACCGTCCCTGAACCAGGAATACTGCGTCCAGTACAGATCACGGTCGAAGCCATAGCGGCCCTCATCGGTGCTGTTGTCTTCCATGACAGCGCGACAGGTACCGTCAGCAAAGTACGTAATCGTGGCGGCGCAAATGTCGGAACCAGGATTGAAGCACTCCAGAGTACGGTCGACGAGGAAGTCCCTCACCTTGGTTCCAGTCAATCTCCTGTTGCTCATCGGCGGTTCCTCTGTCCGAAATCACATGGGCCACAGGAATGCACTGCTTGCCGCCAAAGTGAAAGTGTAGAGCGCCAAGCGAATGGCGAGCTCAGGCGCGGCAGTTCTTACGGGCTGTGGTCTCTGGTCAAGAAGGTCCTGAGCAGCAGAACTCGGGGCAAGGAATGGGCCGGCTAGGCAGATGAGCTCGTAGGACAATCAAGATTTTGACGGAGCAGGGTGCGACAGGTGCGGAGATTGCCCAGCCGTTGCAGAAGTGCGCGCATACGGAAGCGATCGAGCATTGGCGGCAATCGACGGAAGGCTCTGGGCTGAATCTGGCAGCGTCGCATGCTTGGCTGCCGCTCAAAAATGCGCTTGGAAGTGAGACGCCCGCTCAACGCATCCTGAAAACGGGCGGGGCGCACCTTCAATGCAATTCAACAGCAAACATCCCCAAGCCCTCCCTTCAAATGAAAGGGCAAAGTGGCCGACTTATACGCCGCCCGCGACAACACAACGTTGCCGCCGCTGGGGCCGAGTATTGCTCCGGCGTTTAAAAGACCGCACGGCGGCGCGCCAGAAGGCCACAAGGTTGTTGAAGCAGGCGGATCAGGATCGCCGCGCCGAAGTTCCTAGTAAACATACCCGTAGAACATGCTCTGATTGAACTTGCTGGTCGTTGCCTTATACTTTCGACACTTTCAGAGCCGGGAGAGGGGGACCGAATGATCGCGGCGCACGGCTTCCTGAACAGCCCATCAGTGAAACTGACGAACCGTGTCTTGCGGGTATCCGCAAAGTCTCAGGGTTTCTGGGCGGGACTGGCCGGTGTCGTCGTGATCCTGGTGATCTCGGGACCTTTCACGACTGCAGACGTCATGTCGACCTCAGAACGCGCAATCTACTGGTCCGTGATCGCGACAGTCTGCTATTTCTGTGCAATCGGGTGTGCGGCACCGACCTATGCGTTGTTGCTTCCCCACCTTGGTGGCTGGAAGGTCAACAGCCTGATCTCTGGCCTTGT
>JBGCFK010000262.1:0-25417 GCA_045106875.1 Paracoccaceae bacterium
ATCGACCCTTGCGGTGTTTGCGAGGCCTGCATTGCTATCGCCAAGGGCTCTCACGTCGATGTGCTCGAGATGGATGCCGCGTCCAATACAGGGGTCAACGATGTGCGTGAGATCATCGACTCCGTTCGATACCGTGCAGCCTCGGCGCGCTATAAAGTCTACATCATTGACGAAGTGCACATGCTGTCGACATCGGCCTTCAACGCGCTGTTGAAGACGCTCGAGGAGCCGCCCGAGCACGTCAAATTCATCTTCGCGACAACCGAGATCCGCAAGGTGCCCGTGACTGTACTGTCGCGCTGCCAGCGCTTTGATCTGCGCCGCATCGGGCCCGAGGTGATGATCAAACATCTGAGCGGGATTGCGCGACAGGAGGGTGCGAAGCTCTCTGAAGATGCGCTGGCGCTTGTCACGCGGGCGGCCGAAGGCTCGGTTCGCGATGCGCTCTCCCTGCTTGATCAGGCAATAGCGCATGGCCGGGAAACTGAAATAGACGCTGTTGCCGTACGGTCGATGCTGGGCTTGGCCGACCGTGGCCGGGTGATCGATCTGTTCGAAGCGATCATGACGGGCGATGCCAAGGGAGCTTTGGAAGAGCTGAGCGGGCAATATTCAGACGGTGCCGATCCGGGCGTTGTGCTGCGCGATCTGGCCGAGCTGACGCATTGGATTTCCGTCCTGAAAGTTGCGCCTGAAAGTGCCGAAGATCCAACTGTTTCCACCGCCGAGCGTGACCGGGGTCGCGATCTGGCGGGGCGGCTTTCCATGCGAATTCTGACGCGGTCCTGGCAGATGCTGCTGAAGGCATTGGAGGAACTGCCGCTTGCGCCCACAGCCATGATGGCCGCCGAGATGGCAGAAATACGTTTGACCCATGTGGCTGATCTTCCACCTCCCGAAGAGTTGGTGCGCAAGTTGACCGAACAAGGGGCAAGCTCGGCGGGCAGCGGCCCCGCCCCGCGTGGTGGAGGAGGCGGCGGCACGTCAGCGCAACTGGCTGTCGTTGCCACGCAATCTGATCCATCGCCTGCTTTGGCGCAGGCCACGGAAGACCTCCCGCAGGCTTTGCTGGCCTACCCCGCACTGGAGGACGCCCTTGCCGCGATCAAAGCCATAGACTTCAAAGTGTTCGACGAGGCAGAAACCTTTCTGCGGCTCGTGCGTTATCGTCCCGGAGTGATCGAATTCAACCCAGCCGCCGGAGCGCCCAGGGACTTTGCCAATCGTTTGGCGCAGGTGCTGCGCACCGTCACGGATGAACGATGGGTGATCTCGGTCTCGGACCAGGCTGGCGAGCCAACCATTGCCGAGGAACGCCGACGCCTGGCGCAGGAAACCCGGCGTGCAGTCAAGTCCCACCCCTTGGTGGCCGCGGCGCTTGCAGCCTTCGACATAGCTGACGAGGGGGCGGAAGAGCGCATTACCGTGCGGCCGTTGACCGCTCCACTGCCTGCTCCGGAAGACATGCTTGCGCCGGTGCCGGAAGAAGGCGATGAAGATGCAGATCTGTTGGACGACGAGGATCCACATGCGGATCCCTTTGCGGAGGACTACTGAATGCTGAAAGGACTGGGTGCGCTTGGCGACATGGCCGGCTTGATGAAGCAAGCGCAGGAAATGCAGGCCAAGATGGCCGAGGCGCAGGAAAAGATGGCAGGCATGCAGGCCGAAGGCTCGTCCGGTGCGGGCATGGTCAAGGCAGTGGCTTCGGCTGAAGGCGAGGTGAAGTCGCTGAACGTCGATCCGTCGCTTTTGTCTGGTGAAGAAGACAAGGAAGTGCTCGAAGACTTGATCGTGGCCGCCATCAACGACGCGATCGCGCAGGCCAAGAAGGCGGGTGCAGAAGAGATGGCCAAGGTAACCGAGGGCCTGCCGCTGCCACCCGGTATGAAGCTGCCCTTCGGCTGATCGGCACCCACTAACGGCACAAAAGGGGGCACAGGGGGCATGCGCGCTGGCGGGTTGATCCTGATGGTCCTCTTTTCGGTCGTAGCCTTCTGGTTGCTCAGTCGAGACCTCTTGCCGCCCGACCGTTTGCGCTTTGCCTCGGGTGAGACGGGCGGCGGATATCACGGGATCGCGCTGGCCTATCGCAACATCCTCGCGCGCGATGGCATAGAGGTCGAGGTCCTGACCACGGCGGGCTCAGTCGAAAACGCCCTCCTGCTGGCAAATGGTCAAGCTGATGTCGGGTTGCTCCAGGGCGGTGTCAGGGCTGATCCGGGTCTCGAGACCATCGGAAATCTGTTCCTCGAACCTCTCTTTGTCTTTGCCCGGACCGATCGTCCTATTCCTGCAAATCCCGGAGATTGGAAGGACCTGCGTCTTGCGGTTGGGAGCGATGGCTCGGGATCACGTGCGGCCTACCTTTCCATGGCCGTCGCGGCTGGTTTGCCAGAGGCAGCGAATACTCTCCTGGATGCCGGCGGCTCGTCCGGGGCCGAGGCCCTTCTCCGGGGGCAGGCAGACGCGGCTCTGTTCGTTGCTCCCTTGGAGGCACCCTATCTGGCACAATTGTTCGAAGATCCGTTCGTGAGACTGGTGCGCCTGGATCATCTGGCAGCACTGACCGGGCGCCTTGCACAATCCGACCATATCAGCTTGCCCGCCGCTGGGATCACCATGTCGCCCCCAGTGCCGCCTCAAGATGTCGAGCTGTTGGCCATGGTCGCGCAGCTCGCTGCCGTCCCGAACCTGCATCCCGCGCTTGTGGATCGGCTCGTCGAGGCCGCGCGGGAGCTTCACGCGGACCGGACTGTCATCCATGGCGAGGGCCGCTTCCCGAACACGCAGCGCACGTCGCTGCGTCCGGATGCATATGCGCGGGATCTGATAGTCTCTGGCCCCAGCCCGTTGCAGCAGTATCTGCCCTTTTGGGTTGTTGCCCAGATTCAGCGTTTTGCTATTCTGCTACTGCCAATCTTCTTCCTGTTGCTGCCGCTTTTGCGGGCGTTGCCGGGGCTATATGCGTGGCGCATGCGCGCGCGCGTCTACGGATTCTATGATCAAATCAGAATGATAGAGGCTGAGGCGGATAAATCCGGGGCCGATCTTGGTGCGTTGGATGGGCAATTGGTCGAGATTGACGGCACACTCTCTGCACTTCGTCTGCCACTGCCTTATCGTGACTATGCTTTCACCGCACGGCTGCATGTGGACCTTTTGCGGCGCAAGATCGCGGATCGGAGAGAGATATGAGCGGTGCGCCGCAGATCGAACGATTGATCGACCTTATGGCCAAACTGCCGGGGCTGGGGCCTCGGTCTGCCCGTCGAGCTGCGCTTCAGCTGGTCAAGCGCAAGGAACGTTTGTTGATGCCGTTGGCTGCTGCCATGGCCGAGGTCGCGGCCGAAGTGCGCACTTGCCGAACCTGCGATAACATAACGATTTCCGAGGTTTGCGACATCTGCCAGGATCCGCGCCGCGCGAATGGAACGCTTTGTGTTGTGGGCGATGTGGCGGACCTTTGGGCGATGGAGCGCGCCGCGGTCTTTCGGGGCCGGTATCACGTGCTGGGTGGTTTGCTCAGCGCTCTGGATGGGATCACGCCGCAGGTCTTGCGTATTCCGGATCTGGCCCAACGCGTACGATCAGAAGAAATTTCCGAGGTTATCCTTGCACTTACGGCCAGCATTGACGGGCAGACGACCGCGCATGTGATCTCTGAATACCTTGAGGACACGGATGTCGAGATCACGTCACTTGCCAAGGGCGTGCCCATCGGCGGCGAGCTGGATTATCTGGATGAGGGGACGATCTCGGCGGCGCTGAATGCACGCAAAGCGCTCTGACGCCGGGATTTCCCCGGTATGGCAAGCGTATGGCAAGCGTAAGTAAAGGAAGTCGGCGGATTGCCGGACGCCTGCGTGTTCAGATACCTGTTTCGCCGGGAGTGCCGGGACCGAAGAAAACACGTACCGACTGATCGTTCAGAAGTCAAAGCTAAAGCCAAAGCCAAAGCAGGTTCACGCGTCAGGGCTGTTCAGCAATCCGAAAAAGGCGTTTGACGGATCAGCCAGCACTACGACCTCCCCCAAACCTGCGACACGTTCCTGTTGAACTTGCACGATCGCGCCAGCGCGTAACGCTCTAAATCGCCGCCAAGACCTGTGCTGCGAAAATAGGGATTCAGCACGGTTGTAGTTCGTATGTCATTTCTCGCAGAAACAGCCGGGATGTTTCACTATTTCGCAGGGCTGCGCCGTGTTCGGTTTCCTCGGCGACCAGATCACGCACGCTCGCGTAGAAGGGTGCGAGGGTGCGGGCCTGCGGGCTGCAATGCTCTGCTGGCACGGACCTCCAGGAGCTTCCCCTGCCGGCACATCGAGAGCCTTTAAATTGATCAAGGCGAAGGGGACCCCGGCTGGGTCACGCGCTGGGCATTCCGTTCCAGCCAGACCGGGCGACCCGGTGTTTTCACACGCCGGTCTCCCGTGCGATCTGTGCTCGGGACTTGCGTTCGCGTTCCGTCGCGGATTTCAGCTGCCCGCAGGCGGCCAGAATATCCTGACCCCTCGGTGTTCTGACCGGCGAGGCATAGCCCGCGCGGTTGACAATATCCGCGAAAGCTTCGATCCGGTCCCAGTCCGAGCGTTCGTAAACCGACCCCGGCCACGCGTTGAACGGAATCAGGTTGATCTTGGCTGGAATGCCAGAGATCAGTTTCACCAGCCGTTTCGCGTCCGCGTCCGCGTCGTTCACGCCCTTCAGCATCACATATTCAAACGTGATCCGCTCGGCATTCGACAGCCGGGGATAGGCACGGCAGGCATCCAGCAGCTCTTCCAGCGGATACTTCCGGTTGATGGGCACCAGCGTGTCGCGCAGATCGTTCGTCGTGGCATGCAACGAGATCGCCAGCAGGGTCTCGGCCTCGGCCCCCCATCGCGTGATCTCGGGCACAACGCCCGAGGTCGACAGGGTGATCCGGCGGCGCGAGAGCGAGATGCCCTCATTGTCCATCACGATCCGCATGGCGTCGCGCACATTGTCGGTGTTGTAGAGAGGCTCGCCCATACCCATCAGAACAATGTTCGTCAGGCGGCGGCGTTGGGTCGCGTCGTGTCCCCATTCGCCAAGATCATCGCGGCAGACGAGGATCTGCCCGACGATCTCAGCCGCGTTCAGGTTGCGCACCAGCTTTTGCGTGCCCGTGTGGCAGAACGGACATGTCAGCGTGCAACCGACCTGGCTGGATACGCAGAGGGTGCCGCGATCTTCTTCCGGAATGTAGACGGCCTCGACCTCGTGCCCGCCCGCAATGCGCAGCAGGTACTTTCGCGTGCCGTCTTCCGAGATCTGCGTCGTGACGACCTCCGGGCGTGTGACGTCATATGCGCGGGCCAGATCCGCGCGGAACCCCTTTGCGAGGTTCGTCATGGCGTCAAAATCAGCGATGCCCTTGGTATAAATCCAGTGCCAAAGCTGCCCGGCGCGCATCTTGCGCTGTTTCTCGGGTACGCCCAAGTCAGCCATCGCCGAGAGCATCTGCTCGCGGGTCAAGCCCACAAGGTTTGGTTTGCCTTCCGGTTTCCTTGGAAGGGTCGCGAAATCAGGGCTGATGGCAGTGGGCACGGGGCGCTGGTCGGACATGTGACGGCCTCTCGGATCAAGGCGCGGCGCATAGCATGGGAAAGGGGTGCGAGGAAAGAGCCCGATCCTGTGCCAGCCTGTCCCGAGCGACCACCCGGGACATCATGCTAGCTGGATACTGCCGCCGCAATCAGCTGCAACGGCTCTGTGCGACCTTCATGGCTGCCGTAAAGCCCGACAGCGAGAACGTATCCTTGGTCGTTGTGCCGCGCTGGGACTGTCCTTCGACGCGCGCCTTCGATCCACGGCGGAAAGCGCCGGTCAACTGGCTGTCCTCGTTGGGCGAGCGGGTCCAGGCGTTTTCACCCTCGGTGAACATGGTGAAGTTCTTCGATCCGACCGAAACCGTCACCTTCGAGCCGCCCTTGAAGGGGTACCCCGAAAGGAACGACACTTCGCTTTTGACATTGTCGCCCGGACGCACCGCAACCATCAGGAAGATGTCACCCCGATTGACCTCGACTTTCTTGCCGCCGCGGGTGGCTGCCGACTCCAACGGCTGGCTGACAATCCAGCACACTTTCTGCCCGCCTGACCCGGCTTCGAACACCGACCAGTCTTTCTTCGCATCGACCCGATTCTGTGCTTCGGCCGGGGACGTCGCGGTCGTCACGGCCAATCCGGCGATCATCAGCCCGGCCACGATCGCGCTCAAACCTGTTTTCATCTTTGCCTCTTCGCTGTCCCGCCGCTTTTTGCGGCCACCTTCTCTGCCCCCGACACCGGTTGTCCCGAATGCCAAGATGAGCATACTGTAATTTGCGTGTGGATTTCCAGCCCACCACTGAAAATTGGCGAAGTTCTTGTCGGTCCTTCCGGACCTTGGAAAATAATACGAGGAAGAAGGGCCATGCCGTCGTGACGGCGGACACGATTGACACAGATATCTCCGGTCTGGCCGATGAGGCTTTGGTCGAAGCGATAGCCCAGCAGGGTAACCGTTCTGCGTTTGCAGAGCTGTTCCAACGCTATGCAGGGCGTGTAAAAGGATTCCTGATCAAAGCTGGTGCACCGCCTGATGTCGCGGAAGAAGTGGCGCAGGAGGTTCTTGTTCTGGTCTGGCGCAAGTCGGAACAGTTCGACAGCACGCGCGCAAGTGCAGCCACATGGATCTACACAATCGCGCGAAATCGTCGAATCGATTTGCTGCGTCGCCAGAATCGCCCGGTCCCAGACCCCCAAGACCCTTTGTTCCAGGTCGAGCCCGAGGCCGACCCCGCGGCGACCATTGCGATCACCGAACGTGATGCCCGCGTGCGCGCCGTGTTGGCTGATCTCAACCCTGATCAGCGACAGGTTGTCGAGCTTTCCTTCTATGCAGGCCTGAGCCATGGTGAGATCGCGGTCGAAATCGGCGTGCCTCTTGGCACCGTGAAATCTCGGATGCGGCTGGCTCTTGGACGTTTGCGTAGCGCTCTGGGCGATGCGTTCTCTGGCGAATTGCTTGAAGATTGAACCGATGCCAAGGGTGGTTCCGCATCGGCATACTATAGGGACGCCAGATAGATGACAGGGGGCTTATCTTGGGGATCCAGATGATTGACAGCAATCCAGTGCTTGCAGAGGTCTGGCGTGGGCCACTTCTGGAGTGTGTCCACCGTGGTACCGCTGTGGTCTGCCGTCCCAATGGTGACGTTGTGGACGCCTGGGGCGATCCCACGCGCCGCGTGCTTCCCCGGTCATCCTGCAAGATGGTGCAGGCTTTGCCCTTGGTGGAATCGGGCGCTGCCGATGCGGCCGGCCTTGGCGTCGAGCATCTGGCCCTGGCATGCGCATCCCATCAGGGGGCTGACATACACACGGATCTTGCGGGGTCCTGGTTGTCCGGTCTTGGGCTTGGCGAGACGGACTTGCGCTGCGGGCCTCAGATTCCAGATGATGGACCCGCGCGCCATGGGCTGCGCAGTCGGGACGAGGCCCCTTGCCAACTCCATAACAACTGCTCGGGGAAACATACCGGGATGCTGACCCTGAACCAGCGGCTTGGCGGTGCACCAGAGTATATCGACCCGGACCATCCTGTGCAGTTGGCAGTGCGGCAAAGCTCGGCCGAGGCCTATGGCGAAGATCTGGATGCCTACGCCATCGACGGATGTTCGGCGCCGAACTTCGTTGTGACCCTGAAAGGTCTCGCGACCGCCATGGCAGGGTTTGCCCGACCAGACGAGGTTTTTTCAGGTGCGCGGGCCAAGGCAGCCACACGACTGCGCGATGCGATGATAGCACATCCGCTGCTCGTGGCCGGTGAGAAACGGGCCTGCACCAACATCATGCGGGTGACAGGCGCCAAGGCAGCGATCAAAACGGGCGCCGAGGGTGTGTTCGTCGGGATCCTTCCAGAGGCTGGTCTGGGGATTGCGCTGAAAGCTGACGATGGAGCCAAACGCGGCAGCGAAGCGGCGATTGTCGCGCTGCTGGCCCGGTACGGAGCACTTGATCGAGCGGCCCCCGTCTACAGGACATACGCCGATGCACCGCTTCTGAACAGGCGGGGAATCGACTGCGGCAGAGTGCGCGCGGCGGCAGATCTGCTGGGGACCTGACCCCCGGATCAAAGGCTCCAAAGCGCCCGATCCTGCCAGGGCACGGGCACAGACAATTTACCCTGCGGGTGAGCGCTGGCTCGGGGCAATGCGATTGATTGCCATGCCTCCGACCACTCCGGTGGAATGGGGTAGGGCGGCAGAATTTGCGGATCTGCCTCGAAGCCGAACCGACCATAATAGCCCGGATCACCCAGCACACAGACATGGCTTGCGCCTGTCTCCGCCATGATCGCCAGGCCATCCATGATCAGGGCGCGCCCCGTCCCCTGCCGTTGTTGCGCAGGTGCGATCGCCAAGGGGCCAAGCAGTGCAACCGGGGTCTGCGTGTCTTCCAGCTCGCAAAGGGTGAAGGCGATATGGCCAATGATCTGCATATCGCGTTGCGCTACCCGAGACCTCACACCATCACCTTGCTTCAACAACGCAGCGACAAGGGGCGCCAGATCCTCGTCGGGAAAGGTCTGAGCATAAAGCTCAGTCAGCGCGGGCATGTCCTCCGCTGTTGCATCGCGCACCGCGAGTGGGTTCATGGGCCAGAGATCTGCCAGCTGATCATCACTGATGCTGCGATGGTCGAGGTCCCCGCCTCGATGGGAACAGCAGCTGCGGACCGGGCCTCCATCATCATGGGCCGTGGGCCACCCTGGTGTCCGGCTTCCGAGATGGACAGCACTGGCCCCAATGTGACGCCGGCTGCAGCTGCATAGAGCTCCGCCTTGCGACGTGCATCTGCCACCGCGCGCTTGCGGGCTTCGTCTCGTGCATCTCCGTCCTCGGCAAGCCCAAAGCTGATGCCGCCGATTCTGTTCGCTCCGGTAGAGACAACCTGGTCGAGGATCCCACCAAGATCATCCAGAACCCGGATCCGGGCAAGAACCTGATTGAACACCCGATAGCCCACAACCTTCGGCGCACCCTGCGAGAGGGTCTTGCGATCCGCGTAGACCGGCCGGACCGAGAAGTTCGAGGTCTGGATGTCGCGCGGCTCCACGCCCGCCTGTTTCAGGGCAGTGATGACCGCGCCCGCTTGTGCATTGTTCTCTGACAGTGCGGCCCCGGCTGTCTTCTGCTGGCTTTCCACACCAATCGAGATGGTGGCGATGTCAGGTGTCACCGCCACTTGCCCCTGCCCGGTCAGGCTGAGCGTCGGGGTGGGCGGCTCTGCCTGTACCTGTAGTGGTATCAGCAGAAGGATTGCAAACAGGGCGGCGCGCATGGGGGACTCCAGATCAAGTGATGGCGCACCACATTACAGGGACAGCAGCTGCCCGAGAAGCATGTTCTGCTTGTAATCGTGGAGCAAATTTCCCGCCGCGTCGCGCGTGGTGACACGGCTTCTGACATGATCGGCCATGACTACCCTTTGCATGGTGCAAACATAAGTCGAGATCTGGCAGGTAGAGGCAAATCCGGGCCATTCGGTTCGCTGCCTGTTCAGACAGGGTTTAGCCAATTCTTCAGAGCTTTCGTTCCATCATGCGCGTTGGAGATGCCGGACAGTTTGGAGCGCCGGCAGGGGTATTGTGCGGAGCAAGTTTCCATGCCGGCGACCTGGAATGCGATTTATCTCGGCACGTTCGGGACCGATATTGACCCGACTGAGGGAAACGCCACGGTAGAGGACAACGCGGCTTTGGTCGGGCAGACCTTTGGCGGGCCGGGGAACTTGTTGGCGCACAATGTCCTCGAGGTCACGGCAATCGACAATTCGGGATTCGGGACCGTCCTAGACACCGACACGACCAACACGCCCAACGATCAGATCAGCTTTGACTTGGGTGGTGGGCCACAAGTCACGGATTTTGACTCGGTGGCACGCTATGATGCAACGCTGACCTACAAGGACGGGACCACAGACACCGCCGACGTCACGGTTTTCCAGGACACGGACGGCAATCTGTTCATGGCGTCGTTCGCCCTTTCCGAGACAGACAGGGACAAGTTCGAGGCGAAGGCCATCGAATCCATCTCCCTCGACAACTTCTCGGGTGGCTTCGCGGGCGGGATGCCCATCAACCAGACCAATTCGAACTTCGTCTGCTACGTCGAAGGAACGCGCGTTCTGACCCCCGAAGGAGAGCGAGCAATCGAAACCCTGCGGGCAGGCGATCTGGTGACAACCGCGGACCGCGGGGCACAACCGATCCGCTGGATCAGGTCAAGTCAGGTTCAGGGCATCGGCAAGCAGGCGCCGGTGCATATCCGTGCCGGTGTCCTTGGCCGGGGTTTGCCGCAGCGCGATTTGCTGGTGTCGCGGCAACATAGAATGCTTGCCTGTTCGCCAATTGTTTCGCGCATGTTCGGGTGTCCCGAAGTGCTCATTCCCGCGCACCGATTGACCGAGCTGCCAGGGGTGGAACTGGCGACAATGGAAAGGCCCGTATCCTATTGGCACCTTCTGATGGAAAACCATGAGATAATATTTGCCGAAGGCGCGCCAAGCGAAAGTCTGCTGCCAGGACCGTCAGCCCTCGAATGCATGGGACCTGATGTGGGTGCAGACTTGATGCGCCGGTTTCCATGGATCAAGGACGCGCCGGTGACAAACCCGGCCCGACCTATCCCTTCCCCCGCCCGGCAGCGGAGATTGCTCGAACGGCATGCCAAGAATGGCAAGTCATTGCTTATGCCGCAATCTTTCCCGGCTGCTGCCTAGAGCATCGCCTCAAGAAGCTCTGCGTCAGAAGAATGCCTGCAACCCCGTCTGTGCCCGGCCAAGAATCAGAGCATGCACGTCATGCGTGCCCTCATAGGTGTTCACCGTCTCGAGGTTCACCAGATGCCGGATCACATGGAAGTCCAGAGAGATCCCGTTCCCGCCATGCATATCCCGTGCGTTGCGGGCAACTTCCAGTGCCTTGCCGCAATTGTTGCGCTTAACGATCGAGATCATCTCTGGTGCGAACGGGCCTTCATCCATCAGCCGTCCAACGCGCAGGCTCGCCTGCAGGCCCAGCGCGATCTCGGTCTGCATATCCGCCAGTTTCTTCTGAAAGAGCTGGGTCTGGGCCAGTGGTTTGTCGAACTGCTTGCGGTCCAGGCCATATTGCCGGGCGGCATGCCACGAGAACTCTGCCGCGCCCATCACGCCCCATGAAATCCCATATCGCGCCCTGTTCAGACAGCCGAACGGGCCCTTGAGACCTTCAACATTCGGCAGCAGCGCATCGTCCGGCACCTCGACACCGTCCATGACAATCTCGCCGGTCATGGACGCGCGCAAGGACATCTTGTTGCCGATCTTCGGGGCTGACAGCCCCTTCATGCCCTTCTCCAGCACGAAACCACGTATCGCGCCATCATGTTCGTCGGACTTGGCCCAGATCACGAAGACATCTGCAAGCGGGCTGTTCGAGATCCACATCTTGGATCCGTTCAGGACGTACCCGCCCTGTACCTTGGTCGCCCGGGTTTTCATGCCGCCAGGGTCCGAGCCCGCATCCGCTTCGGTCAGGCCGAAGCAGCCGATGAACTCGCCGGTTGCCAGCTTGGGCAGGTATTTCTGACGTTGTTCCTCGGAGCCGTAGGCGTGGATCGGAAACATGACGAGCGAAGATTGCACCGACATCATGGATCGATAGCCGGAATCGCACCGCTCGACCTCGCGTGATACGAGACCATACGAGACATAACTCGCCCCAACACCGCCGTATTCTTCCGGGATTGTGATGCCCAGCAGTCCCAGTTCGCCCATCTCGCGGAATATCTCGGGGTCCGTGACTTCGTTGGCAAACGCGTCGGTGATACGTGGCATGAGCCGGTCGTCGACGTAACTTCTTGCGGTGTCCCGGATCATGCGCTCTTCTTCCGAGAGCTGGTCCTCCAGGTGAAATGGGTCGTCCCACTGGAAGCGGGCGGTCGAAGATTTAACCGGGGTCGCGATGTTCATAGGTTTGCCCTCATCGGATCAGAAACTGGTATGTGATGTATCGTTGGCACGGATATACGTCCACCAGCATATAGATATTGCGATGAGAGGAGTTAACCCGTGATCCAAGCCATCCGTTCTCTTTGGCCCGAGGGGAAGAGCGCTCCGCTTGTTCATTTGGTGCGGGCGATGCTGCTGGCGCCTCTCATGTTGTGTGCTTTGTTGGCGATTGGTGCGTTTCTGACATCGGGCATGGCCGAAGCGCAGCGCACCGACGCGTTGGCCACGACAATCGAAAGCACGATCTCCATGGCGAGCATGGTCTTTCTTTTCACATTCACATTCGGATTGGTCGGGATCATTGCGCTTGGAATGATGGGCCTGCGTGGCACCTTGCCCTGGGCTGCCATGGGGGGGCTGATGGGGGGATTGGCCGCGACACTGTCAGGATTTCTTTCCGACGGCACACCCCACCGGATCATGGTCATGGCGGTGGCGTTGATGGGATGGGTGCTGTTCCTGTTGATGCGTTGGCTGGCCAGCGTCAAGTCGGAGCCGAAACGGGGTTAGCCACCTATGCCGGGTGCAGCTGCTCGTTGCCAGAGTACAAAGCGGGCGATGTCTGTCGAGCCCATGGCGCGGACCACGGCCATATGGTCAAATCCGGGGAGTGTGCCCAGTATATCCAGCAGTCCCTCCACGCCCTTTGCGCCTCCGGGGATGGCAACTTCCTGGCCCATGCTGTCCGACAAGCGCCAGAAAAGATCGTCCTCCATCGGCCCGTGGTTTGTTGTGACGATCTCGACGCGGGTGAGGGCGTCGAGGGCAACGATCCCGCCACCGAAGGGTGCGAAATAGCTGATGCGCCCTTCATCCACGGTGACGATGCCGGGTGCACCATGGCGTCCGCGCCAACCGGTCATGGCCCGTTCAAGAGCACCGAACAGGGCCAGGCAACTGAGCACCCCCAGTGCAATCAGCAGAAATCCGACCCATGCGCCACGACCCGCAAGGGCCCAGCCATGCCAGATCATCGCGACCCCTGCGATGGCAAGGGCTGCGGGAATGCCCCATGTGCGCAGGACCGTCGCGGCTTCGGGTCGGATGAAGCTCACTGCCAATCCCCATGGGTCATTTGCCAAAGCGTCAGCGCTGCGACAGCTGCTGTATCGGCACGCAGGACCCTTGGGCCAAGCGCAACAGAATGGGAAAATGGCAAGTCTCGCAGCCGCTTGGCCTCAGCAGGAGAGAACCCGCCCTCAGGGCCGATGATAATCGCCCAAGGCGTGTACTGCGAGGTTTTTGCAATCAGGCCACCCCTGTTACCGGCGATACGTTCGTCACAGAACAACAACTGCCGTTCCCTGGGCCAGTCGGCGAGCAATCGGTCCAGCCGAACCGGATCGGCAACTTCGGGAACCGAAACCAGCCCACATTGCTCGGCCGCTTCTACCCCGTGCGCGCGCAGGCGGTCCACGTTGACGCGCTCGGAGTTGGTATTCTGGGTAAGTACGGGCACAAGCCGCCGACACCCCATTTCGCAGGCCTTTTCGGCGATGAAATCGGTGCGTGACTTCTTGATGGGTGCGAAACAAAGCCATAGGTCAGGCGGCTCGGATTGTGCCTGTGACTGCGCGCGGCACACGAGTCGTCCGGCCCGTTTGCCGACCGAGGTGATCTCGGCCTGCCATTCACCGTCCCGGCCATTGAAGAGTGCCACAAAGTCTCCCACCGGTTTGCGCATCACGCTGAACACATAGTGCGCTTGCTCACGCTCCAGCACGACCTCGTGGTGTTCACCCAGGTCTGCGGCCACATGGAGCCTGATTTTCGCGCGCGGCTGTGTCATAAAACCTCCCGTGGAGAACAGATTTCATAACAGCCCTCTGAGCCCTGATGGAAGAGTGCAGGACGCGACAAAGCTGAACTGGGTTGACCGGTTCTGCCCGCCTTGGTCGCGTCCGTGGCTGAGACTGTCTCGCGCCGACCGTCCCATCGGCACCTGGTTGTTGCTGATCCCGTGCTGGTGGGCAATTGCGCTGGCCTCCTTGAGATACGGGTGGGCATGGTGGGACATATGGTTGGTCGTCGGATGCACAATAGGGGCGTTCCTGATGCGCGGCGCCGGCTGCACGTGGAACGACTATACGGACCGCGAGATTGACGCGCAGGTCGCCCGGACCCGATCACGTCCCTTGCCCTCCGGTCAGGTCACGCCCCTCGGTGCTCTGATCTGGATGTGTGTACAGGCGTTGCTGGCATTCCTGATCCTTATCAGCTTCGGGTTTCCCGCCATCTGGTACGGTATCGCGTCGCTGGCGATCGTCTGCGTTTATCCGTTTGCCAAGCGGTTCACATGGTGGCCGCAGGTGTTCCTGGGGCTCGCGTTCAATTGGGGCGCGATACTGCTTTGGGTGGCAAAGACGGGCGACGCCGGGGTTCCATCCTTCTTCCTGTATGCTGCCGGGATCGCATGGACGCTGCACTATGACACGATCTATGCGCATCAGGACCGGGACGATGATGCGCTGATCGGGGTCAAATCCACGGCCTTGTTGTTCAATGAGGATACTGGCCGGATGCTGTGGCTGTTCACGGCTTTGGTGGCGGTTCTGGCTGGCATGGCCGTGTTGACGGCGTTTGGCGGCTGGTTCGCGCTGCTTGGAGTAGCAGCGCTGGTCGCTCACATGTCCTGGCAGATACGGAGCCTTGATATTGATGATCCCGAACGATGCCTTCAATTGTTCAGGTCCAACAACATAGCCGGTTTGTTTCTGCTGACGGGTTTGGTGTTGGACAGTCTGTTCTGACCGTCAGTCTTCTTTTTCCAGCTGAGCGCGGATTCTGCGCACAAACCACCACACACCAAACACGATCGGAATGGTCACGATGGCCGTGATCTCACCCGTGGACAGGCCCAACAGTTCGGAAAGTGGATAGAGCAGGTAACCGCCGAGGCTGACCGCGTAGTAACTGATCGCAACCACCGACAGCCCCTCTACGGTGCGTTGCAGACGCAACTGCGTGTCCGCGCGGGCGTTCATGGATTCCAGCAGGTCCTGATTCTGCGCCTCCAGCGCCACGTTCACTCGGGTACGCAGCAGCTGAGCCATGCGAGAGGCGCGGGTCGAGATGTCCTGAAGTCGCCGCTCCGCCGCATGAACCGTGCGCATGGCGGGCTGATAGCGCCGCAGCATGAACTCGCGGAACTGTTGTCGTCCCTCGACCCGCTCTTCGTGCAACAGCTCGATTCGTTGATTGACGAGTGCCTCATATGCTCCGCCCGCCCCGAACCGGAAGGCGGTGCTTGCGGCCAATGCCTCGATATCCGCAGACAGCTGGCTGAGCGAAGACAGAATTTCATCGTCTGAGGCGCCCCCGTTGCGGGCAGCGACTTCGCTGACCATGGCGGTCAGGTCACGTTCAATTTCGTTCAGCTTCGCAGATGTTCGCCGGGCCACGGGCAAAGCGAGCATTGAGAGCGTGCGATAGACCTCGATCTCCAAGAGCCGCTGGCTGATACGCCCCATGCGCCGAGGACCGATATCGCCGCATTGCACCAGCGCAAAACGGGACAAGCCGCCTTCGTGGATCCGGAAATCCCCAACGGCCAGCATGCACTTGTTCACAACCCAGGATGCAGCCATGCTTTCTGCGCTGAAGGCCGATGCCAGCGGTCCGCGCAACACCTTCACCGCGGCGTCCTGGCTTTCAGAGACGATCAGTTCACACTGGATCGCAGCTATGATCTTGCCGGGCGCCGCGGCGACCCAGTCGCCGGGCAGATGCTGCGCCAGCCCAGCCTGGAACAGCTTGTCCGTCTCGCCTTCCTCGTAAAGCGTGTAAGAGACGAACTCGGTATGACGTTCCCACTTCAGCACAAATCGGCCAACATCGACCGTATGATGGTTCGCGCCGGGTGCCGGATGCGGTGCACCAAACCGGTCCAGCAACGCGACAACATGTGCGCGGTCCCGCTCGGGGTCTCGTTCCGCTGCCTTGGTCGGCTCCTTGAACGCCAATTGCAGCAAACGCCCAGGCGCGCGCATGGGCTGGAACGGCCGCGCGTGCAGCTCGTTGGTGACCGCCAGACGGTCCGGATACTCTTCGAAAACCAAGCTCATGAGTCTAAGGATAGTGCACTGCAGTAAACAACCTCCACAGCCACGGTGTCGCGGGCTCAATCCAACAGATTCTTCTCCAGCGGAAAACTTGAAAGCTGCTCGTATCCGTCCTCAGTGATAAGAACCTGTTCTTCCAGCTTGACGCCATCCCGCTCCCCGATAGCGCCTCCAAAGCTTCACTTCGGTGATCCCCGGGCGGATGGCCTCGCGAACCCAAGCTCGGCCACGGCGATAGCCCAGCGCATTCACGCAATATCGTCATGGGACTTGATGCGCCGTGCATTACCGGGGCTGCCTCCTGCCCCATGAACAGATACGCTATCGGGATGTGCGACTGGTAGAGCTCATAGATCCGCAAGTCAGCCGCATAACGCAGGCTGACATGGCTCACCAAACGGTCAGCGCAACGTCAGCTGCCTGCATCTCGGCCTGCATCTCAGCCTGCGGCCGCTCCTGCCGATAGGCGAGCATGCGTGCTGGATCAATCTCCGGCAGCGCGCGGATACGGGCCAGGCGCGACCAGTTGTCCGGGGTCACCAGTTCATCGGGGGTAAGCACACGCGGTTCCATGCGCACACGCGGCCTCATATCCTCGCCTGAGTCTAAGCGCTTCACGACAGAATGGGTCGCATCCAAGGCTGACAGAGTGCACTTTGTTCAGTCAGACCTTCGTGGACCAGACAGGAGCTTCTCATGACCACTACACCCTCTCATATGCGTGCCGTTTTGCTGACCGGCCACGGTGGGCTTGAAAAACTGGAATACCGCACGGATTGGCCAACGCCCGTGCCGGGTCCCGAGGAAGTCCTGATATGCGTGGGGGCGTGCGGGCTGAACAATACGGATGTGAATACGCGGTCGGGCTGGTACTCCAAGGCCGTGACCGAAGCGACGAGCAGCGAGGGTTATGCTGAGATCGGTGAAGAGGATCCAACCTGGGGTGCGGCTCCCCTCACGTTTCCAAGGATTCAAGGTGCTGACGCCGTTGGCCGAGTGGTTGCTGCAGGTGCGAACGCAGACAAGGCTTTGATCGGCAAGCGGGTGATGGTCGACGGATGGCAACGCGACTGGTCCGATCCGCTGAACAAGAACAAGGCGCTTTACTTCGGATCCGAGATGGATGGTGGCTTTGCCGAGTTCACCAAGTGCGACCATCGCGGCGTCGAGGTGATCGAAAGTGATCTGAGCGATGCCGAGCTTGCGACCTTCCAGTGCAGCTACACAACCGCCGAAGGCATGCTGACCCGGGCCGGGGTAACCGATGCAGACACAGTGCTGGTTCCCGGCGCGTCTGGCGGCGTTGGCGGTGCACTGGTGCAGCTGGCGAAACACCGTGGTGCGCGGGTGATTGCCATGGCTTCCGAGGCCAAGCATTCGGATGTGGCCAAGTTCAAACCCGACGTCATCCTGCCAAGGGGGCCCAAGAACCTGCGCGCAGCCTTGGGCGACGAGAAGATCACTGTTGTCGGCGATGTGGTCGGCGGCGCCTATTTTCCGACCCTTGTCGAAGTCCTCGAACGTGGCGGGCGTTATACCTGCTCAGGCGCCATCGCCGGGCCGATCGTGGATCTGGACCTGCGCACGATGTATCTGCAGGATCTGACATTCACCGGGTCTACAATTGTCCCGCCCGGCACACTCGCGACTGTAGTGAAGCACATTGAATCAGGTGCTATCCGCCCGGCGCTCGCCGCGTCTTACCCACTGTCGGATCTGCCTGCGGCGCAAACTGCGTTCATCGAAAAGACGCATACCGGGAACATCGTTGTGACGATGTGAAGGTATCCCGGACCGAGGTTAGCCGTTTCGCCCCGGTTTTCCGCGGTGCCGGTTTCTCGGTCTTTATGGGCATCTGACAGTGCTCGATCTGAGGGGGCATGGTCGACATGCCCGTTTTGGCGCTGCTGGGTGGTCCTGCGCAGTGGGTTGCACCGGCTCTGCCTGATTTGTCCTGCGATAGTCCGGAGGATGTCGCGTTCCAGATCCGTAATCGCGGTGCACCACACAAGATGTTCCAATGCAAGTTGGGCATTGGCGCGATTGCCGACGATCTGAAGCGTCCCCGAGTAGCCTGAACTGTCGTTGTTCCCGGCAGACCTGACTGGAGTGTTGGAAACGGACAGTGATCTGATCCGACATCCCGAACCTGGCCGGGTCGCACAAAAAGCGATAACGGGCTGCGATAAAGGGCTGCGATATGTGGCCTGCGATGGCGTGAACTCAATTATCCGGAGATCATGGTCAACAAATTCGGAAACTTCATGGTGAACAAAACCGGAATTTAACCGTTAGAACACCATAACGCAGGGGACACATTCCGAGAGGTCCCAGAATGGCAACGCATACCCTGTATGGCTTCGCCCCCGGTGCAATCGACGTAGTCCGTGGATCGGGCCATCTGACCGAGGGCACGATTTTCCAGGTCAATGACAATTTCAACTCCGCAACTGATGGCGTGAAGTTGGTTGTAACAGACGATGACACCGCTTTTGGTGGCGACCCGACCAGAGGCGAACGCGGCGACGATACCAATCAAACCGGTACAGCCACTGGCCCTGACGGAACGCTATCCGGTAACTTCTACCTTGAAGATGTCCGCACGCTGGTCACTTCGTCGGGTGACGAGGTTAACCTATACCGCGTCGAGACCGCCGGAAAGCTGGTTGGATGGTTTGCGGACGGTGTTCTGACACCGGGCGATACCTGTGAGATCACTGACTATTCGAATGTCACATCCGATAACCACCCCGATTACGCGGATCTTGAACAGACAGCTGCAAATCCAACCACAGGCTTGCTTGTCTCAGGCACTCAGTCGGCGGAAAGCCTCGTTGGCCAGACAGTCAGCGAGACACTTTCGGCGGCAGGGGGCGACGATCAGATCTTTGGTGGCGGCGGTGGGGATGTCATTTACGCAGGTGCTGGCAATGACCACGTCGATGGCGGCATCGGTGCCGATCTGGTGTTTGGCGGTTCCGGCGATGACACTATTCTGGGCGGTGCAAGCGTCAGCTTCTCTTCCCCGGCAATCAATCCATTTGCGATCTCGCCACCGGACCTTGGCGCAAACGCTACACATACCGACAGCATGGTCGTGTCCGATGGCGTGAACGACACGAACTTGACGCTCAACTACAGAACTGGCGCGTCCGGCTCTCTGGACGCGCTTTCGGGTGGGGACTCGGCACAAACCAACGATGTGTTGTTGCTGGGTGGTGTATCGGAGACTGAACCCGCGTTCGAGATGCGGTTCGACGAACCGGTCGGAAACCTCGCTTTCGAGATCAATGATATCGACTCGGCGGGCTTTGATGATGAGATCCGGCTGGAAGCCTATGATGCTGACGGCAATCTTGTCCCCATCGAACTCACGACCCGTTCCAGTCATCATACAGTGGAACAGGACGGTTCAACCGGTGTGGTGGAACTGCATGGCGGGCAGAGCACTATCGAAACCGTTGGTGGCGCGGACTCTGATGGCGGCATCTCGATCAATATCCCCGGCCCTGTCGCAGAGGTGAAGCTGTTTCACTATGACGGACCCGATTCCAGTACCGCTGGCGGCGTTTTCCTCAACAATTTCAATTTCGGGTCCATTGGTGCCGCTGGCGCTGATCTCGGTGACAGCCTGTTCGGCGGAACAGGCGATGACACCATTTTCGGCGGCGATGGCGGTGACACAATCGAGGGAGGAGCCGACAGCGATTCCCTTTCAGGCGGCGATGGCAACGACACACTACGCGGCGACGGTGATGACTCGCTGGCTGGCAACACAGCGGCACAGGCAGAACCGGTCGGTGGCAATCTGCTGGCGAACGGTTCGTTCGAGGACATCAGTGGCACGGAGGCGAGTTTTTTCGGTCAGGTCGCCTTCGATGGCTCGATCACTGGTTGGACAACCACCAGTGCGACGACTGACATAGAGCTGCACGATTCGGGTTTCCGAGGGGTCGAAGGCACTGACGGCGACTACTGGCTGGATTTGGAGGCCTCGCCCGGCAACATCCGGATCGGTCAGGACGTTCAGGGGCTGACGGACGGTGAAACCTACCGACTGGAGTTCGAACACAACGACACGGCCAACCAGAGCAACGGTATCAAGATCTACTGGAACGGCGAGGTGATCGACACTGTCGATCCGGTCAACGGCACTTGGACCAACGCATCCTACGATCTGGTCGCAGGGACGGGAGACGGCTCGAACCGCCTGGAGTTCGAGGGCACGGGCGCGGAAAACAATGAAGGGGCATCGCTCGATAACGTACGCCTCTTTGCTACCCAGCCAGTGCCGGATCCGGTGGACGGCAATGACAGCATATCCGGCGGTGCGGGCGACGACCTGATCTTTGGTGATGGCGGCAATGATACTCTGGATGGCGGCGAGGATTCAGATTCTATTGCAGGTGGTTCGGGAGAGGACGTGCTGTCCGGCGGGTCTGGCAACGACACTCTGGAAGGTGGCGAGGGTGATGATACGCTGTCTGGTGGCGACGGTGAGGATGTCTTCGTTCTGACTTCAGCCGGTGGAGCCGATTTCGTGGACCGGTTCGAAATGGGCCGTGATCGCGTTGACACCTCTGATCTTCAGGATGCGAACGGAGATGAGGTGACCGCCGACGAGGTCGTGGTCACCGAAGTTCCGGGCCAGCCACAGGTTCTGATTTTCCCGCAAGGTGAGACCCTTACAGTGCCGCAAGGTACTGTCGATACTACTTCTCCGCAGTCGCAGTTTGCCTCGCTTGTCACTATGGGCGTGCCACCCTGTTTTGCTCCGGGGACGATGATTCGAACCCCCTCGGGCAACCGTGCGGTTGAAACCCTCGCACCGGGCGACATGGTAATGACAGCAGATCGTGGCGCGCGCCCGTTGCGATGGATAGGTCGGCGCGAGGAGTATTTCGAGACCCGTGAAGACAAGCACCGGCCAATTCTGATAGCGGCGGGCAGTCTTGGAAACCACCTTCCAAGCCGAGACCTGATCGTATCACCTCAACACCGGATGGTTTTGAATTGGCCGGCCGTTCAGCGATCTCATGGAACCGGGCAGGTGCTGGCATTGGCGAAGGGCCTGACTGACCTGCCGGGGGTGCGCATAATGCGGGGGAAGGCTTCTATTGCCTATTTTGCACTGCTGTTTGACCGGCACGAAGTTATTTTTGCCGAGAACGCGCCGACCGAGAGTTTTCGCCCAGGCCCTGAGGCCATGAAAGGCTTCACGCCAGAAATCAGACGCCAGATCCATGCAATCTACCCCGGCCTGCATGATGATCCAGAAAGGGCACTGGGTCCACCAGCGCGGCCCATTGTGAACCGGCGTGAGGCGAACGCGCTCGTGGCCAAATACCTCGTTGAACCTGTCAGCCGACGCCTGCAGGATCCCCATGAACTGCGCCGCTGGGATCTGGACGCGGATGCTGAAAGACGCACGTTTGCCGACTCGCTGCCAGACAAGGCGTCGTAAACCTACCTGTCTGGCCGCTCGCTTGGTCCGACTCAGTGCTGCTGCTAACCTTCCTCTGTGGCCAAACTGCGCCACGTGCGGGGGGTATCAAGAATGGACGGAACGCAATCGGAGTACTTTGACCTTGGTGCACACGCACGTAAGGTCACCACCGGGTCGGTTGAGGCTCAGACGTGGTTCGACCGAGGACTGAACTGGCTCTACGGATATAATCACGGCGAAGCGATAGCCTGCTTCCAGCGCGCCGCCGAGGCCGATCCAGCTTGCGCCATGGCACATTGGGGGATCTCATACGCGGCGGGACCGAACTACAACCTGCCTTGGCATCTTTACGATCCGAAAGGGAAAGCGAAGGCACTGGAGGCGGCTTACGACGCAATGGAAGCCGCACTGGAAAATGCGAGCGGTGCGACTTCCGTCGAACAGGCTCTGATCCACGCACTGCCCGCGCGATATCCCGACCGCGACCCCATCAAAGACATGCGCCCGTGGGACAAGGCCTACACACAGGCGATGCGACAGGTCTTCAACGACTACCCAGAAGATCGCGAGGTTCGCACAGTCTTTGTCGAGGCGATCATGAACGAGACGCCGTGGAAAATGTGGGATCTGAGCACCGGTCGCGCCGCGGAGAATGCAAAGACCGAGGAAGCCGTCGCGGTTTTGCAGGACGCTTTCGACAACGACCCTGGCGCATGGGACCATCCGGGTCTGCTGCACCTCTGGGTGCATTTGCTGGAGATGTCGCCCTTCCCACAGCGCGCGCTGCGCCAAGGGGACCGGCTGCGCGAGCTTGTTCCGGATGCAGGGCACCTGATACATATGCCCACCCATATTGATGTGCTGTGTGGGCATTATCGAGACGTGGTGGTCTACAATCAGAAGGCTCTGGCGGCAGACCGCAAGTATCTGGACTACGCCGAAAACCCAGGCGTCTACCTGATGTACGTCATCCACAATTTTCACTTCGCGATCTATGGTGCCATGTTTCAGGGTCAGTTTGCACCTGCCCTCGAATCCGCTGAGGAATTGATCGCCAGTGTGCCAGAAGCTGTGTTGCGGGTGGAATCCCCTCCAATGGCTGACTTCCTTGAGGGATATCTTGCCATGAAGCAGCACGTGCTGGTGCGTTTTGGCAAGTGGCAGGAGATTGTTGACCAGGATCTGCCGGCCGACTCGAACCTCTACGCTGCGACAACCGCCATGATGCTCAATTCCAAAGGCGTGGCGCATTCGGCGTTGGGAAATGTAGCCGAGGCCGAACAGGCCCGAGAGGAGTTCCATGCGGCTAAGTCGGCATGCCCGGATACGCGCCGCGTACACAACAATATCCTCCCTGACGTGCTTGAGATCGCCGCCGCAATGCTGGACGGGGAGCTGGAATACCGGAAGGAGAACTACGAGGTGGCGTTCGGCCACCTCCGCCGCGCGGTCGCACTGGATGATGGGCTTCTTTATGACGAGCCGTGGGGGTGGATGCAGCCGGCCCGCCATGCACTGGGCGCGCTTCTCATCGAACAGGGACATTTCGACGAGGCCGAAGCGACCTATCGTTCGGACCTTGGGCTTGATGGAAAACTTTCGCGCGCTTGCCAGCACCCGGAAAACGTCTGGGGCCTGCATGGGTTGCACGAATGCCTGACAGCGCGAGGAGAGACGACCGAGGCCGTGATCATCAAACAACGTCTGGATCTTGCCTCGGCCCGCTCAGATGTGCTGATCCGGGCATCCTGCTTTTGTAGCCAGAAAGCCATGGCGGCAGAGTAAGTCCGCGCCCAGTTTTTGAGCAGATCGCTTTCTATTGGTCGTCGGGGCGTCAGTTCTGGTGGAAACTGGAGGTTGGATGCTGATTTCCCTTGCGACTATGAGAAGGTCATGCACCTTTTGGTAAACAAAATGGCCATGGAGGTGGCTGGTGCCCCTCGAAACACCGACACTGATGCCCAGCAAAGTCGAACCGCGGCAACCGCGCGCACGAGGCGAAGTGCGGCTGTCTGTACGGCATGCACGTGGACGCACTGTCCTCGACCGCTTGCATCAGGCCGGTTCCGCCAAACTGCTGTTGCCTCGCGATCAGGCGCCGGATCGGACGGCTGTCCTTCTGAACACAGCAGGCGGCGTCACTGGCGGTGACAGGTTTCGCGTTGAAGTGGCTGTCGCGCAAGATGCCGCTCTGACGCTGACGAGTCAGACTGCCGAGCGGGCCTATCGCGCGCAACCCGATCAAACGGGCGAGATCCGCACGCAATTGAACGCCGGTGCCGGAGCAACGATCCATTGGCTGCCGCAGGAAACGATCCTGTTCAATCATGGTGCGCTCGCGCGCCGGCTGGACGTAGACCTTGCCGAGGACGCAAATCTGCTCGCGGTCGAACCCGTCATCTTGGGTCGCGCCGCCATGGGCGAGACGGTGCACAATGCTCGTTTCTCCGACCAATGGCGTGTGCGGCGGCAAGGCCGGTTGATCTACGCGGACAATCTGCGTTTGCACGGAAACGTCGCGGCAATGACCGAGGGGAGCGCGACCCTTGGCGGGCATCGGGCCTTCGCCTCGATCCTGTTCGCGACAATCGACGCGGAACGCCATCTCGCGCCGCTCCGTACCATGCTGCCCGAAACCGCAGGCGCCAGCCTGATCCGACCGGGCGTGCTCGCCGCGCGCCTGACCGCATCGGACGGGCTCACACTGCGCCGCACCCTTATCCCCGTGCTCGAAATGCTGCGCGGCTACCCGATGCCAACCGTCTGGAAGATGTAAGATGCAATTGACCCCCCGTGAAAAAGACAAGCTGCTGATCTCGGTCGCCGCCATGGTCGCGCGCGGCCGCCTGGAACGCGGCGTGAAACTGAACCACCCGGAGGCCATTGCGCTGATTACAGACTACGTGGTCGAGGGCGCGCGGGACGGCCGCTCCGTTGCCGACCTGATGGAGGCAGGCGCCCATGTCATCACCCGCGATCAGTGCATGGAGGGCATCGCCGAAATGATCCACGACGTGCAGGTCGAAGCCACATTCCCGGACGGGACCAAACTTGTCACCGTCCATGAACCCATTCGCTGAGTAGGGTGGGTTTCAAACCCACCCTACCGAAAAGGAGGAAACGATGATCCCAGGTGAGATCCTCTGTGCGCCAGGCGTGATCGCGCTGAACGAAGGGCGCGAGGCCATCACACTGATGGTCTCGAACACTGGCGACCGTCCCGTGCAGGTGGGCAGCCACTACCATTTTGCCGAGACGAACCCGGGGCTGGACTTCGATCGCGACGCCGCCCGCGGCATGCGGCTGGATATCGCCGCCGGAACCGCCGTGAGGTTCGAGCCCGGCCAGACCCGCGAAGTCCAACTGATCCCCTATACCGGCGCCCGCCGCGTGTTCGGGTTCAATCAAAAGGTAATGGGTAGCCTATGAGAAGTAACGCAACCCGATCGCTGCGGCGAGGCACAAAGCTAGCCCCAATATGTTCATCCAAGAAAACCAGTCAGCCATGCATTGATCCTTCCATCTCTGCATTGAGCGATTCGCTCCAACTGACACCCCAATATTCACACAAATCTCGGATCCTCAACAACAATATATGGTGTTCCCCACTATCCACGGGCGAGCTCCATGAGAATGACGGGAGCAGCTAAAGATGCCCACAGCCATCCCCCGCCCCGCCTATGCTGCCATGTTCGGCCCGACCACGGGAGACAAGGTGCGGCTCGCCGACACCGAACTGTTCATCGAGGTCGAGCGCGACCTGACCACCTATGGCGATGAGGTCATGTTCGGCGGCGGCAAGGTCAGCCGCGACTGCATGGGCCAGTCTCAGGTCACGCGCGCG
>JBGCFK010000263.1:0-10955 GCA_045106875.1 Paracoccaceae bacterium
TTGGCCTGCACCCGCCCACGATGCGCCGCGTGGCGGAAGAAGTGAAACTCGCCCATGAAAGCGGCATCGAGGTTTGCCTCGTGCTCGGCGGTGGAAATATCTTTCGCGGCCTCTCGGGCGCGGCGCAAGGGATGGATCGAACCCAGGCCGACTACATGGGCATGCTCGCGACGGTCATGAATGCGCTGGGCATGCAGTCTGCTTTGGAAAGCGTCGGCGTCGAGACGCGCGTGCAATCCGCCATTCCGATGGCTTCAGTCTGCGAGCCCTATATACGCCGCCGTGCCATCCGCCATCTCGAAAAGGGGCGGGTCGTGATCTTCGCTGCAGGTACTGGCAATCCGTATTTCACAACCGATACCGCCGCGACGCTGCGTGCCAATGAAATGGCCTGCTCAGCGCTGTTCAAGGGAACCAAGGTCGACGGAGTCTACGACAGTGACCCGGCAACCAACCCCAACGCCCAGCGCTATGAGAAAGTCAGCTACAATGAGGTCCTGACCAAGGATCTTAAGGTCATGGACGCCTCCGCCATTGCGTTGGCGCGTGACAACGACCTGCCGATTGTGGTCTTTTCCCTGCAGGAACCGGGCGAAATGACCGAGGTCCTGTTTGGCCGCGGGCGCTATACTCAGGTGGGCGGCGGACAAAAGGGCGGGGCGGGAAGCCGCATACCAAGAAGAAAGAAGACGACATGAGTGACGATATCGAAGTGGATCTGGGCGCGCTGGAAAAGCGCATGGACGGTGCATTGAGCGCTCTCAAAGGCGATTTCGCCAGTCTGCGCACGGGCCGCGCGTCCGGCAACATGCTGGATGCGATCGTGGTCGAGGCCTATGGCACACCCACGCCGCTGAATCAGGTCGGCACCATCAATGTGCCCGAGCCCCGGATGGTCACGATCAATATCTGGGACAAGGGTCTGGTAAATGCCGTCGACAAGGCGATCCGGCAGTCCGGCCTTGGCATCAATCCTGTCATGGATGGCACTACGTTGCGCCTGCCTATTCCCGAGTTGAACGAGGAACGGCGCCGCGAATTGACCAAAGTTGCGGGCCAGTATGCAGAAAGCGCGCGGGTTGCCATTCGCAATGTGCGGCGCGATGGCATGGATCAGGTGAAGAAGGCCAAAGGTGATGGGCTGTCCGAGGACGACCAAAAGCTTTATAATGACGAGATACAAGAACTGACTAATACCGCCATAGCCAATGTCGACACGGCACTGGAATCCAAACAAGAAGAGATCATGCAGGTCTAAGCGAACGCGTGGGTGCGGGGGCGCCAGACGCCAAGGGCCGGAATCAGGAAGTTTCATGACCAATCAGCTTGCAGACACGCCGCATCACGTGGCGATCATCATGGACGGCAATGGCCGTTGGGCCGTGAACAAAGGTCGTCCGCGCACCTATGGGCATCACCGCGGCGCCGAGCGGGTCCGAGAGCTTGTCGATGTTGCGCCCGATCTGGGCATCAAGGTCCTGACACTGTTCGCGTTCTCGACCGAGAATTTCCGCCGCCCGGGTTATGAAGTGCGTGTGCTGATGAGCCTCTTCCGGCGCTACATTGCGCGTGAGGTCGACGGTCTGGATGCCGAAGGCGTCCAGGTCCGCTTCATCGGCGACCGCACCCGCTTGCCCAGAAATCTCCAGAACCTGATGGACATGATGGAGACCCGCACCGCCGCGAACTCCCGCATGATCCTGCAGCTGGCAATTTCCTATGGGTCTCGCGATGAGATAACCAATGCTGTCCAGTCGCTTGCGCGTGAAGTGGCGGCAGGTCGCCTGGATCCTGATGCGATAGACCAGGATGCGATCTCCCGAGCGCTCTACACCGGCGGGGTCGCTGACCCTGATCTTGTGATCCGCACATCCGGGGAGCAACGCATCTCGAATTTCCTGCTCTGGCAATCAGCCTATGCGGAATACGCGTTCATTGACGAGTGCTTTCCCGATTTTTCACCCGAGCGGTTGGCTGAACTCTGCGGCGCGTTCGGCACGCGCGAGCGCCGGTTCGGTGCGCTCGCGGCAAGCTGAGGTAGTCGCCGGTCATGGCCGACCTACGAGCCGGTCCGGACAGCGACAGCGTTGCAGCACCCCGTGCAGGATCAAAGTTTGCTGATCTGAAAACCCGAGCAGGTCCGGCTCTCATTGTGTCTGTACTCGCTGGTGTCTGCATCTGGCTTGGTGGATTCTGGATCGCAGCCATCGCCGCGCTGGCCGCGGGTTTGATGATGGCGGAGTGGCGCAGCATCACGGGCACCCGGCTTGACAAGCCCCTGGTCACCGGCGGCATCTATATCTTTACATGCGGCTGGGTTCCTTTGGTCGCATGGGCCCAGGGTTGGGGCCTTGCCGTGTTCGGATTGGTCGCACTCGGCCTGTATGGACTGATCGCGGACTGGCGGCGTGGCGACCGTCCGGAAGGACTTTGGTCCATGCTGGGCGCCTCCTATATCGGCCTCGCAGCGCTGGCCTTCGTTTTGCTGCGCGAGGTCGAACCGTTCGGCCTGATCTCGATCGTCTGGGCCGCATTGGTTGTCGTCGCAGCAGATGTCGGTGGCTACTTTGCGGGGCGCACCTTTGGCGGGCCAAAGCTGTGGCCTGCTGTCAGTCCCAAGAAAACATGGTCCGGGTTGGGCGGCGCGATCGTGCTGGCCTTCTTGACGGGGGGGATCTTCTCCTGGGCTACCACGGGCACATATTTCCTTCAGGTCTGCGCTGTCTCCGTTGTCGCGGCCGTGTTGGCACAGGCGGGCGATATCGCTGAGTCGGCACTGAAACGTCACTTCGGCGTGAAGGACTCGGGCACGATTCTTCCAGGGCATGGCGGCGTGCTGGACCGGTTGGACGGGCACATGGCCGCGGTGCTGGTGGCAGCGGCGGTGACGTTCTCGCGCGGTCAACCGGTCTTCATCTGGTAGGGACGCATGGAAAAACGACGTATCTCGATTCTGGGCGTAACGGGCTCCATCGGCGCAAACACGGTGGATGTGATCAAGACGCTGGGCGTCGATCAGTTCGACACGGTCGCCGTAACCGGACATGCGAACATCGCAGGTCTGGCTGAGGCAGCGAAGACGCTGAAAGCCGAAATTGCCGTGACTGCTGACCCGGCCCGGCTTGTGTCCCTGCGCGAGGCGTTGGCAGGTACCGGGATCAAGGCCGCGGCTGGTCCGGCCGCGTTGATCGAAGCGGCTTCGCGTCCGGTTGACTGGATCATGTCGGCCATCGTTGGAGCCGCTGGGTTGGCCCCGACCATGGCGGCCATCGAACAGGGCGCGACCATTGCGCTGGCCAACAAGGAAACACTGGTCGCGGCGGGCGAGGTCGTGTTGGCCGCAATCAAGCGCCACAACGCCCGGCTGCTGCCTGTCGATTCGGAGCACAACGCCATCTTTCAATTGGTCGCGCACGAGACAACGCCGATCGAGCGGCTGCTTCTGACCGCATCGGGCGGCCCGTTTCGCACCTGGACCGGGGCGCAAATGGCCGCAGCCTCGCCCGAACAGGCCGTTGCCCATCCGAACTGGTCCATGCGCGCGCGGATCCCGATCGACTCCGCATCTATGTTTAACAAGGCCTTGGAAATGATCGAGGCAGGGCACCTCTTTGATGTCACGCCCGATCAGATCGAGGTGGTCGTGCACCCGCAATCCATCATCCATTCCATGATCGGGTATGGGGATGGCTCGATTTTGGCGCATCTGGGACCTTCAGACATGCGCGTTGCCATCGGCTATGCGCTGGCCTGGCCCGAGCGACCTGTCCTTCCGGTCGACCGGCTGGACTTTGCAGCACTTGCCAAGCTCGATTTTGAAGCACCTGATAATGAACGGTTTCCCGCTTTGAGACTGGCGCGTGAAGTGATGTCCCAAGGTGGGCTTGCCCCTTGCATTCTGAACGCAGCGCACGAAGTTGCGTTGGACGGCTTCATTGCAGGGCAGATCGGGTTTCTGGACATGGCACGCCTTGTTGACGACACAGTTTCATCGTTAGGTAGCATTGGTGTAGCAAACTCGCTTGAAGACGTGTTGGCTGCCGATGCGGAGGGACGCAGAACTGCGCGGTCCCTGATAGCAAAAATCTGAGGTTCCATGGATCTGCTGAACTCCATTCCCGTGATCGGTCCCATTCTGTTCTGGGTGCTGCCATTCATCATCGTGTTGTCCATCGTGGTTGCAATCCATGAACTTGGGCACCTGATGGTGGGACGGTGGTGCGGCATCAAGGCCGAGGTTTACTCGATCGGCTTTGGCAAGGTCATCTGGTCGCGCACCGACAGTCATGGGACAGTCTGGCAGATCGCAGCACTTCCCTTTGGCGGCTTTGTAAAATTTTTGGGCGATATGGATCCGGCCAGCGCTGGACAGGTCGATGATGCCGAGATGGCGCCTGAAGATCGCAAACACGCATTCCACAATGCTGCGCTCTGGAAACGGGCTGCGACTGTGATCGCGGGGCCGATGGCGAACTTCATCCTGTCGATCATCATCTTCTTCGGGATAGCGCTTTACACGGGCAAAGCCTCGGACGAGCCGGTGATTGCCGAGTTGGGCGCTCTGTCAGGGCCCGAGATTGGTCTGGCGGCAGGCGACCGAATCCTCCAGGTGGGCGACACCAGGATCGAGACCTTCGCCGATGTTGTGAATTCACTGACCCGCACAAATGGGGAAGTGACGCCGGTCCGCGTCGAACGCGAAGGCGATGAGATTGTTGTTCAGACCCGCTATGCCATCCCCGCGATTATCACCTCCATGCGCGCTGACGGTAAGGCTTTGGCTGCGGGAATGCGTCCGGGCGATACTGTGACTGCTGTGGACGGGGCGCCTATTGCGACAGCGAGGCAATTGCAATTGCTGGTGGCAGATGCCCCGCACAACGAAGCACTGACCTTCACGGTGGATCGGGACGAGCAGATCCTCGACATCACCTTCACACCGGATCTTGTTTCTCGGGAGCATCCTGAGACCCTCAAGGTGCAACTCGTTCCAACGATGGGCGTGGGCTTGCCGACATTTGGCGGGCTTGTTCCTGAAACAGTCTCTGCAGGAATGTTCGAGGCGGCTGAGGCTGCCGTGATGCGGGTCTGGCGGGTCATCGCGGACACGGTGATCTACATAAAGCAGATGCTGTTTCATGGCGCCGATACCAGTCATCTCTCCGGACCGATTGGAATCGCCAAACACTCCTCGAACGCCGCTAGCCAGGGTTTGGTGACTTTGATCCAGTTCGTAGCGTTTGTTTCTACGGCAATTGGCCTGATGAACCTGTTCCCAATTCCCGTCCTGGATGGTGGGCATCTTGTTTTCTATGCCATCGAGGCTCTTCGCGGAAAACCGACCCATAGAAAGATCGTTGAATACGGAAGCGTGGCCGGGCTCTCCCTTCTCCTGTTGCTTATGGTTTTTGTGACCTTTAATAACGATCTCGGCCTCGGGGCCTGGCTCAGCCAGAACTGAGTCCTTATCGGCAGGAGAATCTGCGCGTTGCGATCCGAAATAATCGGGCGGGCGTGCAGGGGGGAGAAAACATGCGTTCAGCGTCCTTGTCACGGCCCGGTATATGGGCACGCGCAACAGCATTCTGGACGCTTCTTGCTGCGTTGATGATACTTGATGTCGCCTCGCCCGGCAGGGCAGAGGCGCAGCAGTTCGCGCAGGCGGCGCGTGAGCAATCCGTTGTCGTGCGCGGCAACAGACGGATCGAAACCGAAACCATCCTGTCCTACATGGATCTGCGTCAGGGTCAGACGGTCACCGCCGAGGATCTGAATCGCGCGGTCCGCCGACTTTTTGACACTGGCCTCTTTCGTGACGTGCAGGTCGTGCCCGCGGCTGACCGGCTGGTTGTCGAGGTCGTCGAGAATCCCTCGATCAACCAGATCGCCTTCGAGGGCAATGATGCGCTGTCAGATGAGAATGCCCTCCAGATCATCAGCCTTCGTCCACGCCTGCCGTTCACGGTGTCTGCCGCCGAAGCCGATGCACAGGCTCTGATCGAGATTTATCGTCGAACCGGCCGCTATGGCGCCGAGGTGGAACCTGTCATCATCGAGCGTCCTGACAACCGGGTCGATCTGGTGTTCGAGGTGATCGAGGGCGACCTTACGGGTGTCAGTTCGATCGACTTTGTGGGCAACCAAGTCTACTCGAACCGCCGTTTGCGCGGTGTTATCGAAACCTCGGAAACCGGACTCCTCTCACAGTTTCTGTCGTCGGATGTCTATGACCCTGATCGGCTTGAGCTGGATAAGGAACTGCTTCGCCAGTACTATTTCGACCGGGGATACGCCGATTTCACGGTTCTTTCCGCGACGGCCGAACTTGCGCCCGAGCGCGACGGCTTCTTCATTACCTTCACGGTCAATGAAGGCGAAGAGTACACATTTGGCGATCTCAATGTGAACGTGTCAGCCCGCGGGCTCGATCAGGAGCGGTTTCTTGCTGCGATTCCCGGCGACCTGACCGGTGACACCTACAGCGCATCGGAGATCGAGCAGCTGTCGAATACCATGACCGACCTGGCAGGGCAGGCGGGCTTTGCCTTTGTGCAGGTGCGCCCGCGCCCGCGCAAGAACGCAGAAGACCGTGTCATTGATGTAACATTCGAGATTGCCGAAGGGCCACGCGTCTTCATCGAGCGGATCGAAATCGAGGGCAATACCCAGACGCTCGATCGTGTGATCAGGCGCAATATCGACCTTGTAGAGGGCGACCCATTCGACGCGCGAAAGATTCGCCGTGCGCGATCCCGCATCCGTGGGCTTCGTTATTTCAGCCGGGTCGAACTGGAAACCGAAGAAGGCAGCGCCGAAGACCGCGCCACTCTGAAAGTCAAGGTCGAGGAGCAATCTACGGGCTCACTCTCCTTTGGTCTCGGGTTCTCATCCAGCGCTGGTCCTATCGGTAATGTCGCGGTCACTGAGCGGAACTTCCTGGGACGCGGTCAGGTCGTGAACGCCGAGGTGACAGCGGCAGGCGACACGCAGATCTACGATTTCTCGTTCACAGAACCTGCTTTCCTCGACCGAGATCTTTCGGTGGGGATGCGCGGCTTCTTCATCGACGATGACCGCAGCGATGAGTCGGATTTCGAGATCTCGCGGCTCGGCGGTGGACCGACGATCGGCTTCCCACTGGCAGAGAACACGCGAATCCAGTTGCGCTACGAATTCCTGCGCGAGGATATCTCCGTGAGCGGTCAGGCATCTCCTGTGATCCAGGCTGATGACGGAGTGCGGAACACATCGCGTTTTGGTGCCACGTTGACCTATGACGGTCGGAACGACCCCGTTGAAACCACAGGCGGCTATTTCCTGACCGCAAGCCAGGACTTTGCTGGCGCCGGCGGTGACGCTCAGTATTGGCGGTCGTCAAACACCGCAAAACTTTGGACTTCGTTCTTCTCTGATCAGATTATCACCTCTTTGGAGTTTGAAGTGGCTGGGATCATCGGGTTTGGCGACGATATTCGGGTCAACGAACGGTTTTTTCTGGGTGGTGCCAATCTGCGAGGATTTGCGGATGAGGGTGCTGGTCCACGAGATGTTGCTGCGGATGACAGCCTTGGCGGGAATTACCGTGCGATTTCGCGGCTGGAAGTTTCGTTCCCGCTTGGTTTTCCAGAAGAGCTGGGCATCTTTGGCGGTGCGTTCGTCGACGCGGGCACTCTGTTCCGGCTGGACACCACTGCGCTTGGTCAAAACGGGCAGCCCATCGATGATGACCCGAAATTGCGCGTCGGTGCGGGCGGCTTGCTGTTCCTCGATACGCCTTTTGGACCTCTCGAGTTGAGCTTCGGTGTGCCGCTGATCCAGGAAGACGAGGATGAGAGTGAATTCTTCCGACTCTCCATCGGAACCCGTTTCTGAGGCCGATGCCACAGGTCGAAGCCCACACAATTGATTGTCGTTTGCCACGCAGGCGACTCCTGTGCCTTCTCGCCGCTGTGGTCTTGGGCCAGCATGGTGAAGCGCAGGCCAATGACATCGTCATGGTGTCGCGTGATCGCCTGCTGCGCGAATCCGAAGCCGCAAACCTGCTGGGGGCTGCGGAAGAACGCATGACACGCCAGTTGCAAGCGTCTGTGGACGAAGCGAAAGCCCAGCTTGCAGCTGAGGAAGCTGAACTGACCAAGCTGAGGGCGACGCTTGAACCAGAAGCTTTCGAGGTCCGGGCCAAAGACTTTGATCGCCGGATTCGGGCGGTGCGCAGAGAGGCTCAGGAGCGTGCGGCCTTCCTTCAGCGCGGCTTTCAGGAAGCGCGTGCATCAATTGTCGCGGCATTGCCCGGGATCCTGGAAAGGGTGCGCGTCGAGCTTGGCGTCGACGTGGTTTTGAATGCAGATAACGTGCTGGCGGCTGCGGCGGGCATAGATGTCACGGATCAGGTTGTCGCGTTGATTGATGCCGAGGGGCCACGGCCGCCCCCGCCAAAGATTGATCTGTCGCTTCCCTTGCTCGCGCCACGACAGTCACAGAGCCAAGATGATCAGACAGGCGGTCAGACAGACAAGCAATGAGGCTTGACCGAACTTGCATGGACGCTAAGCACGTATGAACAGGTGAAATCCTGACGAGGGCGTGAGATGAGCGAAGACGACGAAGTTCAAATTTCAAGTGCTGATCTGGAACGGATCAAGCGGATGATTCCGCATCGCTATCCGTTTCTTTTGATCGACCGGGTCGAACAGATCCAGAAGAACACAAGCGCCATTGGCGTCAAACTGGTCACGAACAACGAGCCGCATTTTCAAGGGCACTTCCCCGACAAACCGATCATGCCCGGCGTGATGATTGTCGAGGCGATGGCTCAGACCGCGGGCGTGCTGGTGGTCGAGACCCTTGGCATGATCGATCAGAACCTGCTGGTCTACTTCATGACACTCGACAAGACGCGTTTTCGCAAGCTGGTCGAACCGGGCGATGTGCTGGAGTTGCACGTGAAGATCCTGCGTGGGCGCGGCAAGATCTGGAAGTTCTGGGGCGAGGGAAAGGTCAACGGCGAGATCGTCGCAGAGGCGGAATATTCAGCCATGATCATCACTCAGGACGACGCCCGGCGCCGTGGCGAGCCCAAGTGACAGGCAGCTTGATCAACATCCACCCCTCCGCTGTTGTCGAGGACGGTGCGATGCTGGGCGTGGGCGTCACCATCGGCCCCTTCTGCACCGTTGGCGCAGGCGTTCGGCTGGGCGACGGGGTCGAGCTTGTCAGCCACGTCGCCGTGGCAGGCCAGACCACGATCGGCGAGGGTACCAAGATCTGGCCATTTGCCTCGATTGGTCATCAACCGCAGGATCTGAAGTTCTCGGGTGAGGTCTCTTACCTGGAAATTGGTGCACGCAATATGATCCGCGAGCACGTGACCATGAACCCAGGCACTGAAGGTGGCGGGTTGTACACCCGGATCGGCGATGACGGGCTTTTCATGATGGGCTGTCATGTCGGCCATGACTGCCGCATCGGCAACCACGTGATCATGGCCAACAATGCGACGCTTGCGGGCCATGTCGAGATTGGCGATTTTGCGTTCATGGGCGGCATCAGCGCGGTGCACCAGTTTGTGCGGATTGGCCAGAACGCCATGGTGGGCGGCATGACCGGTGTAGAGAAGGACGTGATCCCGTTTGGCTCGGTCATTGGAAACCGCGCAGATCTGGGCGGGCTCAACATCATCGGCATGCGCAGGCGCGGTTTTGACAGATCGACACTCCGTGCGGTCCGAGATGGGTACAAGGCGATCTTCTCCGGCCCCGGCACTTTGGCCGAGCATGCGGCTCTTGTCGCGGCTCAACATGCGTATGTTCCGGCTGTTCATGAGATCACGGATTTCATTCTGGCGGACACCTCTCGGCATTTCTGCACGCCGCGGGAAATCTGACCGTGATGTTCGAAGGCGATGTCTGACAAAGGCGGGCCTCCGGGCCTTGTGGCGATCATCGCCGGGCGTGGGGCATTGCCGCGCGAAATTGCCGAAGCGCGTATGGCTGCGAACCTCCCCTATCTTTTGGTGATATTTCAGGGTTGCCGTGAAGACTGGATGGCCGGGCACCCGCTTCAGCACCACGAATACGAACGTCCCGGTGCCCTGTTTCGTGGCCTGCGTGCGGTGGGGGCCGAGTTTGTTGTCTTTGCCGGTGCGATGAACCGGCCAAAACTGCGCCTTTGGCGCGCGGATCTGAAGGCTGTGAAGCTTGTCGCGAAAGCGACCCGTCTGCTCGGCAAAGGCGACGATGCGATGCTGCGCGGGTTCGCGGAGTTCATCGAAGCCGAGGGACTGAAGATGCTGAGTCCGGTCGATATCATCGGCGGGGCCTTGCTTGTGAAACGTGGGTCTATGACTGCCCGGAGGCCGTCGCGGGAAGACATGGCGGACGCTGCGCGCGCCGCTGCCATAGTTGCCGCCCTGGGGCCGCTGGATGTGGGGCAGGGGGCAGTCGTGGCCGGTGGCGTCTGTCTTGCCGTAGAGGCCATTGAGGGCACGGACCTCATGCTTGCCCATGTCTCGGACCTGCCGGAGGAGCGCCGCGCCAACACGCCTGCACCGTCTGGCATTTTATTCAAGGGGCCAAAACCCGAGCAGGATCGGCGCATGGATTTGCCAACTGTTGGCCCGCTGACTGTCGAAGGCGCGCACGCCGCAGGGCTGAATGGAATCGTGGTGTTGGCAGGGCAAACCGTCTTGATGGAGGCAGAAGTGACCCGCGAGGTCTTGGAAAAAACTGGCCTGTTTCTCTACGGCGCAAGGCCAGAGGAACTGGCGGATCAGGAAAGCTGATCAGATTGAGCGTTGCAGAAATTTACCTGTGCGCGTCCACTTTCAGGAGCGCGCGCAATTGTCTACAAGTGTAGAGCAGCCTCCGGTGAGCAGCATTTACACACTGTGACCGCAATGCCAACACCCCGAACCTGTTACATCATAGCCGGCGAGCCCTCGGGTGACCGCCTTGGGG
>JBGCFK010000264.1:0-4492 GCA_045106875.1 Paracoccaceae bacterium
CTTCGTGATTTGTGCACGCTTAGACAATCCCCATGAAATCAGAAGCGCATAGCGTGCACAAACTCCCGTGGAAAAATTGACAATCTTTGCCAATTCATGCCATCAAGGTGGCAGATGGAGGTGCCTATGGCAACGATGAATGTGTCCCTGCCTGACCCGATGAAGGACTGGGTCGAAGGGCAGGCTAAGAGCGGGCGCTACAGCAACGCCAGCGACTACGTGCGCGACCTGATCCGCCGGGATCAGGATCGACAGTCAACGGTAACGGAGTTGCAGGCACTCGTCGATGAAGGGCTGGCAAGCGGCACTGCGCAGAACTTCGACATGGAAGCGTTCCTTACGCGCAAGCGGTCGGACCATGCCGCGAAGCCCAGTTGAGGAATACCGCCTCTCACCGGCGGCGCAGGACGATCTAAGTGGTATTTGGGACTACACTGCAGCGATGTGGTCGCCCGATCAGGCCGACGCATACCTGCGCGGCCTTGGGAATAAACTCGATGCACTATGCAGCCATCCTGAGATCGCTCGGGAGCGCACCGAGATTGATCCGCCAGTACGACTCCACCCCTATCGCTCCCATCTCATCGTCTATAGAATTGACGTTGACCACCTTACAATTATCCGCGTCGTTCACAACCGCCAGCATTGGCAGGCACTTCTGAGCGAGTAGCTGACGCCGACGCGTGCAAGTTTCCTATTTTCTGCACACATACATGGACGGCCCGGAGCCGCCGTCCACCAATACCATTGTTGTCGCATAGCAGCATCAGGTTTTCGGACATTTGTTCTATCAAACTCAGAGTGGATTTGTGTCGGCAGGCTTGCGCCACGACCAGACAAAGTTTGCTGGTGGGGTTCCCATATGCGGGTCTCAGCAAGTACGCGCACGAGAGTATCTTTACAGGTGCTCTACAGGGCGATAGCCGCAGAAGGTAAGTTACTGCGGGCGAGATAGGGCCCTCACGTCAATACGAGGGGAGTGTCGATGAGCCAAGTCGACTATGAGACAGTTCCGTATCGGTCAGTGCCCTATGGGGCGACCCAGCCAACGCATGTGGGAGCGGTGGCCTCGCTTTTTGGATTGTCCCCGGCCGTGCCGTCGACCGCTAGCGTGCTGGAACTGGGCTGTGCGTCGGGGGGCAATCTCATCCCGCTGGCCGTCCGCTACCCCGATGCGCGGTTCGTCGGCGTCGATCTTTCCGAACGTCATGTTGGGGACGGCCAGGCTACCGTGCATGCACTCGGCCTCGGCAACATCGAGATCCGGCAGGGTGACATCGCCGAGTTAACCTACCCTGCGGACGCTTTCGACTACATCATCTGCCACGGCGTCTATTCGTGGGTGCCGCCTGCCGCGCAGGATGCGATCCTCCGTATTGCGGCCAAGAGCCTATGCCCTGACGGTGTGCTCTACGTCAGCTATAACATCTACCCGGGATGGCATCTGCGGACCATTGTGCGGGATATTTGCCTCTATCATGCGGGCGAGACCGGTGCGCCGGAACTGCGCGTTGCCCGCGCGCGATGGGCACTGAAGCAGATGGCCGAGAACGCCTCGGATGTCACACCATATGGCCAGCTGCTCCGCCAGGAGGCCGCGCTGAACGCCAAGATGCCCGACAGCTACATCATGGGCGAGTTCCTGGCGACGCATAACGCGCCGTGCCATTTCCACGAGTTTATTGCGCGCGCCGCAGCCGCGGGCCTCGCTTACCTATCCGAGACGGATCTTTCGGCGTCGCTTCCCGAGACGATGCCAAGCGAGACGGCCAAGTTGATCCGCTCCATTGCGGGTGACAGCGGGATGGCGGTCGAACAGTACATGGACTTCTTTGCCGGGCGACAGTTCCGCCGCTCGATCCTGATGCGCGCCGACCAGCAAGGACGCACCAGTCGGGCGATCGGCGCGCAAAAGCTGGCGGACCTGCATATCTCGACCTCGTTTCGAGAAGAAGCCCCCGAGAAGGACGGAGATCCCGTTCCGTTTGCCGGGATTCGTGGCAAGATCGCGGTGTCGGACCCGGGTCTGCTGGCGATCCTTCGGTATCTTGGTACTGCGTTTCCCGACACGCGGACCCCGGCCGAGATCCGGGAGCATCTGATTGATCTGGGAAACATCCCAAGCGACAGCTCAGAGCTGGACTTGTTGCGCGCTCTGTTCTCCCTCGTCGCGGCACAGAAGCTGGAGATCTATTCGGAACCCCAGCGCGTGGGCCGCGCCAGTGATCCGCACCCAGAGATCTGGCTGCTCGCCAGATACCAGGCGGCCTCAGGCCAGGAATGGGTTGCCAGCCAGAGTCACAATGTCATGCGCGTCAACCCCGGCAGCGCCCGCATTCTTGCAATGCTGGACGGCACGCGCGACCGGGCGGCGTTGATCGAAACTTTCAGCGATGCTTTGGCGGACGGTTCGCTTGAACTCAGCAAAGAGCGCCTGCCCGCCGACATGCCGCGGGCGCAGATTCTGCAAGTGGCAGGACATGCGCTGGACGATATGCTCGCGAAAGTAGAGCAGCAGGCGTTGTTGAGACCGAACTCCTGATCTTTTCCCAATTAAACGCCAAGTAAGCTCACCAATCTTGTTGATGCTCGCGCCCTGACACGGGTAGGGTCCCCCCCGTGGTACAGGGGAGTGGCGTTCGTGACGTTTGACGGGTTTCTAGACTTTCGTGGTGACATCGACGGCAATTCAACGGATGCGCAGCACCTGAATTCGTTCGAGCTGCTGGATTTCAATATTCTGATCAGCCGGTTCGAGGACCCCTCCGACGGCAAGACATTCACCTTCATCGAACCGCTGATCCTCGACATCTCGCCGGTGGACGGCGCGCGGTCCTCGATCCTCGAAGCGGTCGAGGCGGGCACTGTCCTGCAGGAAGTCCAGATCGAGATCGTCCGGGATGCCGATGCCACAACCGAGCAGGTCACCCAGCGCCTGACCCTCAGCAATGTCGTCATTGGTGCGTACGGCGAGGGGCTGGACGAGAACGCACGCCTCGCGCTGACATTCGCCACCATCGAAATCGACACGCTCGGCTACAACCCGGGCGGCACCCGGAACGAAAAGCTGGATCGCAGCGTCTTTCTCGACACCACGGATATCGATGTGTTTCAGGAGCCCCCCGGCCAGGGCAGCGCTCAGGCCGATGATCCGTCGGGCCGAACAAGCGCCGGTTTCCTGAAACTCGACGGCATTGAGGGCGAGAGCGAAGACTCGGAGTTCGGCAATCAGATCGAAATCCTCGACATCGACCTTGGCTTCACCAAGCCGACCCAGACACCGCCAGCCTTTGACCCGCTCTATGTCGACATCGACAACACTGACAAAGCCGTGGTCAAGATCTTTGAAGCACTCACCACGGGCAAGTCTGTTGTCAACGCGACGGCGTCCCTGACCGACGAGCAGAGTGGAATTCGCAGCACCTACGAGACGATCACAGCCGGGAACGTCATCTTCAACTCTCTTGTTCGCGACGATGATTTCGCGACCCGGCTGGGACTGGGCTTTCAGACGATCCAGATCGAGACGACGACATCCGACTCCAAGGGCACGCAAGTCAACGCGGTCAAATACGAGGCAGACCTTGCGGCGGATGACATCCTGGGGGAGCCGGCGCTGCTCCGTGGTGTCGGGACTGAACAGGAACAGAACCCGGGCGAAAGCCTGTACCTGGTGCTGGACGGCATCGCGGGTTCGAACCCGGACCTCGTTGGTCTGACGGACCCGTTCGAGCTGAGCGGATTTGGCTACGCCTTGGAGAACACCACGAACGCAAGCCCACTAAATCGCGGAGAAACCAGCTTTCGGGCTTTGACCGTGGATTTCGCGCAGGCAGATGAAGTCGGCTTCGCCACGTTGCTGGATCGGCTGGCAACGGATACCGAGATTGCCTCGGCCAAGATCGTTCGCCGAAGCGACTCCTTCGACAAAGATCTTGAAGTGATCGAGCTGGTCGACGTCAATCTGGCCAGTCTTTCGCTGGACCCGGGCCTCGCCCCGCGGGCGACGTTTGGATTCGACGAAATCAAACTGACCTATCAGACGCTCGCCTCAAATGGAAAATTAGCTGGCGACGTTGCGACCGCGTTCGATCTGGTGGACAAACAGACTGATTTCCCAACACTTGCAGCAGCTTTTGCCGGTGACACCGGGATCGGCCCGCGCGAAGCGGGGGGTGGTGCAGTGCAGTCGTTGTTCCTCGACCTCGGCGATATCAAGGGCAATACGCAAGACGATGATTTCGATCGCGTGGATGCCTTTGATGTGGTCGATTTTTCGTTCGGGATCGAACGGGTTGACATCCCGTTCGAGGGGGGCGGGGCAACCTCGGCGTTCTTCCGTCCTCTGACCATCGACCTGAAACCTGACGACGCCGGGATCGTCAAGATCATCGAGGCTGTCGAGAATGCCACGTTCTTCCAAGGTGAAATCGTCAAGCTCCACGTCCGGAACAGCACCAGCGAAGAGATTGCGCTCTACGAATTGTCGGAT